>DATBND010000046.1:0-3974 GCA_036554505.1 Actinomycetota bacterium
CCAGCAGTACGTGAAGAACGCGATCATCGCCCCGAATCGCACCGCCGCGCGCACGTTCCGACGGAAGATCAACGAAGCCGCGCTGGCGCGCCAGCTCGAGAAGGTGTGGTCCAAGGAGAAGATCCTGCTGCGCTACCTCAACACCGTCTATTTCGGAGAAGGCGCGTACGGCGTGCAGGCCGCGGCGAAGACGTACTTCGGCAAGGACGTCGGGAAGATCACGCTTGCCGAGGCCGCTGCTCTTGCCGCGATCATCCGGAGCCCCGAGGACTACGATCCGTTCAAGCACCCGGCCGCTAATCGCGCGCGACGGGGTCTGGTGCTCGACAAGATGGAGCAGCTGGGCTACATCGACGAGACCGATGCGTTCAGGGCACGCCGGGCCAAGCTGAACCTGCAGTCGGCCAGCCGTAAGGCCCAGTACCCCGCCCCCTACTTCGTCGACTACGTGCAGCGTCTGGTGACCTACGACCCGCGCTTCAAGATGCTCGGCGAGGACCCGGCCGAGCGAACGAAGCAGCTCTTCCAGGGCGGGCTGAAGATCTACACGACGGTCGACCTCGAGGAGCAAGCCGCCGCCGAGGCCGCGGTCGACGACTACACGATCGAGGCCGGGCCGCACGCGTCGCTCGTCTCGATCGATCCCAACAACGGCCACGTCCGCGCGATGGTCGGGGGCCGGGACTGGTTCGCGGCCCCGAAGGAGGACCCGTACGCGAAGCTGAACCTCGCGATCCTCGCGGAGCCGAACCTCGGGCGCGTCAAGGTCGCCGGCTCGAAGAAGTACGAGGAGCGTGCTCCGGGGACGGGCCGCCAGGCGGGGTCGGCGTTCAAGTCGTTCGCGCTCGCCGCCGCGATCGAGAACGGGGTGTCGCTGGCCGAGCAATTCAAGGCGGCGGGCTGCATGGACTTCGCCGGCGCGGACGCGGGCGGCAACTGGCACGTGTGCAACTACGACGGCGGTGGGTCGTCGTCGGGCAAGGTGTCGCTGCTCGAGGCGACGGTGAACAGCATCAACGTCGTCTACGCGCAACTGATCCTGAAGGTGGGGGCCGAGCCGGTCGTAGAGACCGCCGAGGAGATGGGCATCAACACGCCGCTGCTCGCCGTGCCATCGGCCGCGCTGGGGACGAACCCGGTGAACCCGATGGGGATGGCGTCCGCGTACGGCACGCTCGCCACCGGGGGCATCCACCGCGACCCCGTGGCCATCACGAAGATCGAGGACGAGGACGGCGACGTCATCTACCGCGACAAGACCCACGGCGAGAAGGTCCTCGAGCCCGCGGTCGCGTACCTGACGACCTCCGCGCTCGAGCAGGTCGTCGCGCGCGGAACGGGAGTCCACGCTCAGATCGGGCGGCCCCAAGCGGGCAAGACCGGCACTGCACAGGAGTGGCGCGACGCGTGGTTCGTGGGCTACACGCCCGATCGCGTCACGGCGGTGTGGATGGGTTACCCGCAAGGCGAGATCGAGATGAAGACGTCGTGCGCGGGGTCGACGAGCGCGTGCATCCCCACGCAATCGCTGACCTCGGGAGGGGTTACCGGCGGGTCGTTCCCCGCCTACATCTGGGCGAAGTTCATGACCGCGGCCCTGTCGGACGTGACGGCGAGTTCCTTCGACCAGCCCGACATCGGGATCGTCACCGTGACGATCGACACGCGCAACGGGTGTCTCGCCGGCCGCTTCACACCGGACGAATTCCGCGCGTCGGCCACGTTCGCGGTCGGCACCGAGCCCGAGGAGACGTGCCGCGAGCCCGGCGACCGCAGCCGCGGAGGGGTCACGGTTCCCGACGTCTTCGGCTTTCCCGCCGGTGAGGCGACGGAGGTCCTCGAACGAGCGGGCTTTGCGGTGAGTCGGACCAGCGAGCCGTCGTCGAGCTATCCGCCCGGGCGCGTGATCGGCCAGAGCCCCGATGGCGGCGAGAGGGCCGAGCGCGGCTCGACCGTCACGATCGTCGTGTCCACGGGCGGCGCCGACGAGTCGAGCGTCCCCGACACGCTCGGGCAGACGCGCTCGTCCGCCGAGTCGGAGCTACGAGCCGCGGGCTACGCGGTGCGCGTCGTCACCGAAGCGGAGTCGGCCCCGGGCCAGGCGAAAAAGAACCGTGGCCGCGTGTGGAAGCAGGACCCCGCGGGGGGCACGTCGGCCGCGAGCGGCTCGACCGTGACGATCTGGGTCAACCCTTCTTGATTCGGTTCTTGCTTTACGGGCAGGCGAGCAGGCCTGTCCGGCCCCTGCAGACCCTGTCGCGCGCGAGCTGCACCGCGAGCGACTGGAGCTCGAGCGGGTCGGGATCGTTGTCGGTGTCCGTATCCCCCAGCCGGTTCACGAGCTGGTACGGATCGGCGACGAGATCGTAGAGCTCACGCGCCTGCAACGTCGCGTGGTCCGTAGGCGAGTAGTACTCCGTGAACTGCGAATCGAAAGTCTGGATCGATGCCCATGACGGAGCCGCGAACCGCGACTCTCCCCCGGGCTTCTTCTCGTCGTAGTACTCGAGCAGGAGCCGGTCGCGCGAGATCGCGGCGTCGAGCAACGAGTGTCCGTCCATCGGAGCGTTCGTCGCCTGCAGCCCGGCCGCGTCCATGATCGTCGGCGCGATGTCGATGTTTGCGACGAGCCGCTCATCCTCGAATCCCTTCGGGCCGCCCGGCGCTCGCATCAGGAAGGGCACGCTGACGGCGGGCATGTAGGGAACCGCCTTGCCCGCGAGCCCGTGCTCGCCCCACATCAAACCGTTGTCCGAGATGTAGAAGATGTACGTCTCGTCGAGCTCGCCCGCGGCGCGCAGGGTACGCACGAGGTCGCCGACCATGTCGTCGACGGACATCAGCGTCCGGTGCTGTCTCGTCCGAAGGTGGCGCGCGGTCGACTCTGGCCGTACGTGCTTCACCTGAGCCCAGCTGGGCTTGTCGGACAGGTCGTCCTCGAGGATCGCCGGCGTGAGCTCGAGACGTCCCACCGGCGCGCGCCGGTACTTCCGCTCGGGCAAATACGGCGCGTGCGGGGCCGCCGACGCCACGTACATGTACCACGGTTTACTCGGCTCCTTGCGCGCACGGCTCTCGACGAAGCGCCTGGCCTTGTGCTCGAGGTAAGTCGTGGAGTACTTCTTGATCCGCTTGACGGTCCCGTTCACGTTCCACGTGCCGTCCTGGTAGGCATGTTTGCTCCGGTTGAAGAACGCCCATTCGTCGAAGCGCGGGAGCTCGACGCTCACCGACCAGCTGTTCAGGTACTTCCCGAACAACGCGGTGTGATAGCCGGCCTGTTGCAGGTAATGCTGCACGGTCGTGCTCTGGTCGAGCTTGCGCGCGTCGGCTCCCGTGTGCACATCCGTGTTGTGCGCGTACCGTCCGGTCATGATCGATGCCCGCGCCGGGCAACAGAACGGCGTGGTGGTAAAGGCATTGGGGAACGACACGCCCTTGCCCCCGAGCCGACGTTGCGTCTTCGGCATCATCTCGAGGCCAGTGCGTTGGTCGTCGCTCACGATGATCACGAAGTTCGGGAGGAACTCCTGGGCGTGGGCGGTCGACGGCGCCGCGCCGTGGGGGCCGGGCAGGGTAGACGACGCCGTCGCGGCCACGAGCGCGGCCGCGACGAATCCGATCCGAAGCCTCCGGTGCGCCCGCATGGACGTATATATACGCCGCGTGGAGGGTGAGGCCCGCCGGGCGGGGCGACGGATTGTCCAGGCCCGGGCCGGGCCGGCGCGCGTGGACTGCTTTGCTTCGATCGGCATCTCTCCGCCTTCGTCGTTGGCCAGACCGCACAACCGGCGACCAGCCCCCGTGACGTGCTCGGCGCCGGGAATCCGGAGGTTGCCCCGCCCCAGGATGATCAGTTGTGATCCGCGCCACACCTTCGCTATTGACATGGCGAACATGTGTTCGGTATCGTGAGCAGGTCAGATCCCCATTGGTTCTAGGGGCCGCGCTCTGGCAGCGAGTTGCCGGTGCGT
>DATBND010000057.1:0-7614 GCA_036554505.1 Actinomycetota bacterium
CGTCGCCGATGCGCGCTCTCGAATCCACACCGCGTCGCGCGAGGCCACCGAGCTTCGAGCCCGTGCGGAGCGCGAGGTCGAAGAGCTGAAGGCCAGCACCGAGCGACGCATAGCGGGCATCCGCGCGCGCACCGAGGCGCAGATGCGCGCGGCCGACGAATTCCTGAAGCAGGTGCGCGACGAGAACGCGGACATCCGAGCGCGGGCGGAGCGCGAGGCCGCCGCCGTTCTCGAGCGCGCGGAACGTCATGCAGAGGAGCTCGAAGCGAAGGCCCGCGCCAACGACGAGCGAGCCGCTCGCCTCGCCGAGGAAGCCCGTACGGCATTCGAGGCGGAACGGGCGCGGGCACAGGCGGAGTTCGCGGAGCTTCGGGAGACCGCTGAGGCCGAGGCCGAGGCCATCCGGTCCGCCGCTACGTCCGAGGCCGAACAGGTGCGAGCCGCGGCCCAGGCAGACGTCGACGAGTTCAGGGGGAGCATCCAGGGCGAGCTCGAGAAGCTTCGTTCGGGCACGAGCACCGAGGTCGAGGAGCTCCGAGCGGCCGCGGCGGCCGAGGCCGAAGAGGTGCGCTCGAGGGCGGCGCGCGAAGCGACCGAGATGCGGGCTGCGGCCGAGGCCGAGGCGGAGGCCACGATCACCCGTGCGCATTCGCAGGTCCAGTCCCTCGACGCGGACGTGACCGCCGCCAAGGAACAGGCGGGCGCGCAGGCCCAGGCGATCCGGGCCGATGCCGAGAAGGACGCCGAGGAGATCCGAGCGCGCGCCGATCGCGACGCCGCGGCGATACGCGCTGCGGCCGAGGACGAGATCGCCGCGACTCGGGCGCGCCTCGAAGGCGAGATCGAAGCGCTTCGCAGGTCCGCCAGCGACGACACGACGCAGCTCCGAGTGACGGTCGAAACCGAGCTCTCCGCCGCGCGTGAAGAGGCCGCTCGCACGCGCGCCGAGGCCGACCGCGTGCTCGCCGAGGCGCGCGAGGAGGCCGAGCGGACGCGCGCCGAAGCCAGGGAAGAGCTCGACGCCGCAGCGAACGACGGTGCCGCCATGCGCGCGGAAGCGGAGGCGGTCCTCACGTCCGCGCGCGACGAGGCGGAGGGCATCCGGGCCCAAGGGCACGCCGCGCACGCCGCGGCACAGCAGGAGGCAGCCGCATTGCGCGCGAGCACCGAGGCGGCTGCGATCGAGCGAGCTCAACAGGCCGAGGCCGAGCTTGCGCGAGCGCGCGCCGAGTCGGAGACGCTGCGCGTGGAGACCGACGCTCTCATCCGCGAGCTGCGCGAGCGCGCCCAGGACGAGGCCTCGGCGGCGCTGGACAGCGCGCGCGCCGAGGCCGAGGAGATCCTCACGGCTGCGCGCTCTTCGGCGGAACGGCTCCAGGCCGAAGCGGAAGAGCATCGCGCTCAGGCCGAGCGCGCGATCCAGGACGAACGAGCCGTGTTCGAGGCCGAGCGGGAGGAAGGCGTCGCTCGCTCGCGCGCCGAAGCAGAGGAGATCGTCAGGGGTGCACGGACACGAGCCGAGGACATGATGAAGGAAGCACGCGCCCGGGCCGAGAAACTCACCTCCGACGCGACCGACCGCGCGGAAACGCTAACCGCCGACGCGCGCGCAGAGGCAGACCGCCTCAAAGCCGACGCGACTCAACGGACCAACGAGGCAGTCGCCGTCGCCAGCGGCCGGGCGACCGACATCGTGAACGAGGCCGAGGCCGACGCGCGCGCCACCAGGGAAGCGGCTTCGACGTCCGCCGACGAGCTGCTCGCCGCCGCGGCCGATGAAGCCGAGAAGATGCGCGCCGCTGGCGAGGACGCTGCCGCGGGCAACCGATCGGCCGCCGAACGAGAAGCGCAACAGACGAAGGCGCGCGCCGAGACCGAGGCCGAGGAGATCAAGGCCACCGCGCAGTCCGACGCGCGCGAGACGCGGTCTGCCGCCGAGATGGACGCGGAGGAGATGCGCTCGGCAGCGAAACGTGCCGCCGCGGAGTTGCGGCGTGACGCGGAGGCCGAGGCGGCGTCGTTGCGCGCGTCCGCCCGTTCCGAGGCCGATGCGCTCGTCTCGGGATCCGAGGAATCGATAAAGGTCTTGCGCGAGGAGGCCGCCCTCGACGCGGCCGCGCTCCGCTCTTCCGCGCGCGCCGACGGCGAGCGCGTTCGGGCCGAGGCGGCCAAGGGCGCGCGCGCTACCAGGGAAGCCGCACAGAAGGAAGCGGCTGCGTTGCTGGCCGAGTCGCGTGACCGAGTCGAACGCGTGAAGGCCGAGCTCTCCGGCTTCGCCGGCGCACTGGACGAGCTCAAGGGCGAGATCGACGACCTCGGCACGATCGAGGTCCCAGACGAGGTGCCGAACGTGCTGGACCTCGTCGCGGCCGAGCGACAACGCGCCGCCGAGGCCGAGGGGCCGCGCAACCGGCCGTGGACGCGCTGATCACCGACTTGCGCAACTAAAAAGGCGCCGGCCTCGCGACCGACGCCTTTCTTGTCGAACGTGTTCGCTTACTTCTTGGGGAGCGTGTAGGCCGTCGACATCACGGCGGAGTCGATCTGCGTCGACGGCGTGAGCGAACGCTCTGCGTAATGAGGCACCCAGCAGATCATGCACGTCTCGCTGGCGCCGGTCGTGCCGCCCGACAAGACCGCGCCGGGAGTGGCCTCGGGCATGTCGGCGGTCGGGACGGTCCACGTCTCGGTCGCGGTCGCCGGGTCGAACTTTGCGTCGTAGTAGTTGAGGACCTCGCACTGAGAGAGCGAGATGGGAAGCGTCTCGTCGACGAAGCACTGCTCGAGCCGCGCGACGCCCTCGTAGACCGTGCCGACCCGCTCCGTGCCACTCTGCGCCGCGGCGTCGGGCTTGCCCACGTCGAGGCTCTTGACCGTGAAGCGGTACTCGGCCCCGCCCATGTTGAAGTGCCAGAGGAGGCGGAAGCCCTCGCCCGGCGTGCCATCGGCCGGCATGGCCGACTGCTTGACGGTGAAGACGAGGTCCGAGGTGCCCGGAGCCTTGAAGATCGTGGCCTCGGTCAGGTCGAAGCCTTGCTCGGCCGCGCCCGGAAGAGATCCGGCCGTGTCGTTTCCGGCATCGCCCGCGGCGTCGGTCATGACGACCACCGGCGCGGGGACGACCTTCGGCTTCTTCTTCTTGGCGGCCTCGGCGGATACCGCCATGCCGGCGAGCAGGCCGGCGGCCAGCAGTAGCGATAGGAACTTGCGCATCTGATCCTCCACATCTCGAGCGGCGGCCCCACAGCCGTCGCATCCGTCCGTTCTGGTGGAGGTTTCGCCGGTGGAGGCCGACTTCCTCCCCTGTCGTGTTACTCGGGAGCCCGGGAGTGCCACGATGGGGGCCGTTTTGGGCCTCCGATACCGAGCGGGATGGGGGCCCTCGGCCGGCCGCCAACAGCGGTCCACCTGCGAGTTTCATGTCCCCACGGCACGAAACTCGCCACTTCGCGTTCACGGCTCTCGCCCTTGCTCGCCATTTATAATGGCGAGTCTGCGGGCGTGGCTCAGTGGTAGAGCATCACCTTGCCAAGGTGAGGGTCGCCAGTTCGAATCTGGTCGCCCGCTCCAGAAAAGGCCCTGTTCACAGGGCCTTTTCTTTTTCGGACGGGTGTTCGATAGCCGATCCTCGCGGAGCGAAATCCCGCAAGAATCCCGCAAGCCTCGGTTCACTTCTTCGCACCCTTGCTTGTAAGACCGGACAAGGGACCGCGATTCGCCGTTAGCGGAGGTCATGAGGGGTCTCCTCCGGAGGATTATGGGTTGATGAGGCAGTGGGCGACATAACGGGCAACGACAAGCCTCTCGACGAGCCCTTCATGCCCGCCGTAGGTGACCTGTATTGGCTGAACACTCAGATCCTGTGGAGCGGCGACAGGAAGCCCACGCGGCCGGTGGTTGTCATCGAAACGCCCGCTGAGGAGCCCGGTCGCATAGCGGTTGTCACCCGCACGACTGATACGACCCGAAAGGGTGTTCCGCATGATCCCGTTCCGGAACTAGGGCTACGCCGACCCGGAGTCTTCGCCGACTTCGCGTCGACTGAGTCACTCTTGTGGACCCTACGTAACGTGCGCCGGCTCGGTGTCCTTGCAAGCGACGTGCTTGCCAAGGTGATGGAAAGGTTCGGTTGATGGGGCCGCTGCAGGAAATCCGATCATCGGGGGGTCTTGGGCCAAATGGTGCCGAGCTCCTTTATGGCGTCGTCCTCACTGTAGCCATTGCTCGCAACTTCCCGCCGCCAGTCGGCCACACAAAGTGGGATGCGTCGGCGGTTCAGGAAGTGGCACATGAATTCCTTACCGATGGGCGCGGTGAGAAGCGACTGTCCGATCTAGCTGTACGCGCAGTCGACGAGGACAGTTTCAAGCGCCTGCTTCACAAGGCGGTTCTGAATTTTCATCGAGATCGCAGTCGGAAAACAGATTTCGGCGCCTTGGTGCGCCGCGTAAGCGAGGTACTCAACAGCGATGACCGTTTTGAGAAGGAGACGGGGGAACCTGCTCGGTGGCGGCTTGCGCGTGGTCCCTCACTCCCAAGCACAGTGCCACAGCCCGTGTTGGCAGCGGCAGCATCGGAGGAGCCGAATGTGACTATCCCGGCCTGGACCAGCACTCGCCGCAGGGCACCTCTCGCCGACCTGGACACGTTCCGCCGCCTATGTGAACGAATCCTTACCGCGGCTCAAGGATCATTGACTTCCGTGGACGTTGCTCATGCAATCGCTCTACGGCTGGATCCAGGTCGTGTCCCCCTGACGCTGGAACTCGACGTTATGGAGGGTTTAGCTGCTCGCGCAGACGAGGCTCGTACTGAATCGGAGGTCCTTGGACGAATGGAGGCAGCCGAAATGTTCGAACAGCTCGACGATCGAGATCGGATTCTGTTGGCCACCTGGACCCGGCCCGTTCGCGACTTGAGCGAGGTCATTGGGCTGGGCCATAGTCAGGCCGGGGTGCTGCGCCAGAGATTGGCGGCGAGGATTGCGAGCGAACTAGAGGGTGACGAGGAGGGCGAAAGCGTCGTGCTTGAACTCCAGTCGTTGGCCGCTGATTGGATGCGTGACCGGACAACCGGACACGGTTCGGCGTTATCGCGCGACTGATGAACAGGAATCTAGGAAGTGAGCTGGACCACCGACACGTCGATGAGTCGGTCTTGTCTTCATTCGTACAAGGCAATCTCAACGATGATGAAGCTGTTCGCATCGAGAACCACCTAGAGCGTTGCCTGGCTTGCCGTGTATGGGCAACGCGCCTGCGTCACGTCGCTGTGACCGAACCAGATCCTCATTTCGTAAGTCAACTTGTTGAAAGTTCACCGACAATTCCGGCCGCGCTCCAAAACGCCTTGGCAGCAAGTCCGAGTCACCGAAGTCCGGAAGTCGGTGAGCTCTGGCGAGTTGGTCGCAGCGAAGCGCTACTTGTCTGGGTGCGTCGGATCTTGGACGACTCCGCGTTGGTCATTCCAGCCGTGTTTGATGAGGACCTAGCGGACAATTTCAGCCTCGTCGTACCGACGGATGAATCC
Organism: Actinomycetota bacterium; assembly: GCA_036554505.1. Taxonomy (GTDB): domain Bacteria; phylum Actinomycetota; class CADDZG01; order CADDZG01; family WHSQ01; genus DATBND01. Next base: position 5,530 of record DATBND010000057.1, read on the forward strand.
CCAATAGACGTGGGACTTGTCCTTCTGACGTCCGTGGAAGGACAAGTCGATCTCAGAGCTTTTCTTCAGCCGATGGGTTCACTGGATATCGGTTCGGAAGTTGAGGCACTTCGCGCCGCCAGGAAGAGTCAGCAGGTGGGTCCCCTCGATCTCTCGGTTGGTTCCCGAGTCACTAGCCCCGAAGATCAGCGCTTGGAATACAGACAAGTGATTGCGGATCTTCTTGGTGAGCTCTCGCCGGCTGCCTTTGCTCAGGAAGACTTCTCTGAGCAGCAAGACGAAGGCTTCGATCTCCACACATTTGTCGAGATGCTTCGTGACCTGACGTGGCGACGAGCAGGAGTAGAAATTCATTTGCTCGATCTCGACAGTTTTGCTGTTGACCCGGCGCACGAACTATTAGTTGTCGGGCTCATTGAGGATCTTGACGCCTCTGTCCTTGTCGCTGTGCTAAGCGGAGCTCACCCCGATGGCCTACTTGAAGAATCTGACGTCGCCGTCGCGTGTGGAACGCTGCTTCGTCGCTATCCAGACGCAGACCATGTTTCGGTATCCGTCGCTGATGATGACTGGTCAACGGTCATTGTTGGTCCGTCTTTCGCCAACCGCGCTGTGATGCCTCCTTTAGGAAGCGCCGTGCCACCGTCTGTCTCAATGGATCCGTTGCCCCTTGTGGATGCTTTCCTCAAGCATTTCGATGCTTATGTTCCCCCCTGGCACGACCAAGAGAGGGTGGAATTCGATTACGCACCATTCGAAGTTGCGACCCTCGCGTCAGACCATGCTGGAAAGGCCGTAGCCCGGCTCAACGCGAGCGGACGTCGATCAGCGTCTCCCAAGAAGGAAGTGTTTGTGGCGTTCGACGAAAGGGAAACTCGGCGGGTAACCGAGTTCGTCACGAACATCGTGAGCGGTCTCGTCTCGCCAGATGAGGCGTTGGACGCATTTCTCGAAGGATCTGCAGAGTGATCACTCGAGTATTGCTCGAAAACTGGCGTGCGTATCAGCATCTTGAGTTGACCCTGAAACCAGGAACCACGTTTGTCGTTGCTCGTAATGGAATCGGCAAATCGTCGCTCCTAGAAGCAGTAACCTTCGCGCTGTTTGGAGACGCAATTCGCCCGCCCAGCGATGCCGTCCGTTTGGGATCAAAGTTAGCGAGTGCCACCGTTGATGTGAAGCTGCCCAGTGGCTCGACTCTGACTATTACTCGGCAGCTTCCCAAACGTTTACCCAAGAGCCGGCAGGCACCAGTGACGGCCACGCTCGACGGTCGGGAGCTCCTCAGTAGTGAGTTGGAATCCACGGTTCGGGAGATATTCGGCGCCGACTCCGCTTTCTTGGGGAGAGTCACGATGCTCCGTCGAGAAGATCTGGAGGCAGAGGCCTCCGAATTGAACCTGCAAGATCATTTGGCGCGCTTCTTTGGGATAGACACCCTCCGCCAGACTCTTGAAGAGTTGCGAACTCGGAAGAGGCGGATCGAAGGCGAAGTCCAAGACATCAAGGACACTGTGGCGATTCCGCCGAGCCGTTTGAAGGAGCTGCGACGTCTCCACGAGCAGGCCGCCGCGCTTACTGAGCAAGCCGAGGTGACTCTGAACCAGGCTCAAGCGGGAGCGGACGTGGCAGCCGAGGCCGTGCAAAAGGCCAAGGCCTTTCTTCTCTGGGAAGAAGCTCAGGAACAGCGGCTTAAGGAGTTGGCGAGTTTGGCGCAGGACGTCTCCTCTGCCACCGAGGGAGTGGTGCCGTTGGAGAAGCTATCCGAGGCTTTGACGAAGGCAGAAACGGAAATCGATGAGCAACTCGACGCTGTCAGACGGCAACGAGGGGCTCTCGAAGGACGCATCGCGGCAATAGTGGCCGCTCGAGAACAGTTGGACGTTGGCGTCGGTTTGTGCCCTGTATGTCGCCGCCCTCTATCCCCGGACGATTTGGACCATGCTGTTTCTGCCCACGAAGAAGAGCTGGAGCAGCTAAGGGCGGAGCTGGCCAATCTTGGAGAAGCGGAGATTCTTGACCGTCGGAACGTTGTCCAAGCTGGCCTCCGGCGGCTGTCGAAGTTGAGCGTCGTCGAGGAACAGG
>DATBND010000308.1:0-3535 GCA_036554505.1 Actinomycetota bacterium
TGTCGGCCCACGCGCGTGACTGACCCTCACCGTGGACGTCGGCGCCGTATGCCATCTGCCCGCCGACACCGGCCGCGCTCACCTCGTGCATGAAACGGTGGCCGTAGAGCATCTCGCTCTCTTGCAGCGGGTTGCGACGCGCGTCGATGTAGCCGACGGTCGGCATCTGCCTGTTCAGGTCCGTGTTCATCTGGTTCGTGCGGGTGTAGAGGCCCGGCGTGGGCGCGTGGTGGTCGCCCCGACGCCAGCCGTCGATGTTGAAGTCGACGAGGTAGACGATCTCCTTCGCGAGCACGTCCTTGACGTCATAGGTGTGGATCTCGGGCACCCGGCCGGTGTCCGACTCGTAGCCGGCGACCCCGTCGGCGATCGTGCCACCCTCTTCCGCGGCAATCGCGAGGTCCTCGGCAGCGCGCACGCCGCCCTCGATGCCGCCCTTCTCGTCGCCATGGATCGACAGCGAATAAAGGAGCGTCTCCTTGCCGACGTCGTCGACCTGGTGGTCGGTCAGCTTGATCACGAAGATGTCGTGACCGTCATCCTCGTCGTCACCCTCGTACGAACGGTTGCCGTCGGGACCGGCGCTGACCGCGTCCTTGTCGTCGAAGTGGCCGGACAACGTGAACGTCGAGACCCACCGCGGATACTTCTGTGCGAGGTACTCGATCCCGTGCTGGTACTCGGCAAAGCCCGTGATCGGGTCGGGCAGGTACTGGACGTAGTCCGTGCTGTTGTCGGCCTCGGGGAATATCCGGCCCCCACAGAGGTCGAGCGGGGGCCCGCCCTTGTAACCGTCGGTACAGACGGGCGTGGCGCCCGCGGGAACAGGCAGCAACGATGCCGCCAACGCGATGAGTACTACGAGGCCTCGGAACCTGGCCATGACGACCCCCCTTGTGCGAAAACGAATCCCTCCAACCGTCCGCAGCAGAATGTCTTTCGCCAGCGGGGACCCGTTTCCTCTGGGCACGAGCACGTCTCGGCGCGCCCGGGGCAGGAATAGCCGGAATTCGCCCGATTTGCCCCGGTGACATCTTTTCTGAGCAGGGCAAGCCCACGGTGGGGTACAACGAGGTCATGCCGATCGTCCCCGAGACCAAGGACTGGACGTGGGTCCTCGACCGGCCCTGCGAGGAGTGCGGGTTCGACACGCGCTCGTTCCCCCGCGAACAGACCGGCGACATGATCCGGGCCAACGCGACGGAGTGGGCCGTCCTGCTCCAGCACCCCGACGTGCGCACGCGCCCATCCGACGATCGCTGGTCCGCCCTCGAGTACGCGTGCCACGTGCGCGACGTGTTCCGTCTCTACGACGAACGCCTGGAGATGATGCTCGAGCAGGACGACCCCGACTACCCGAACTGGGATCAGGACGCGAGCGCGATCGAAAGGGACTACTCGAACGACGACCCCGCGGAGGTGGCCGGCGAGATCGATGGCGCAACCAAAGCGTTAGCCGACCGGTTCGACTCCGTGCGGGGCGATCAATGGGAGCGGACAGGCAACCGTAGCGACGGAGCTCGCTTCACGGTCGAGAGCTTCGCGCGCTACTTGATCCACGATCCGATCCACCACGTGGTGGATGCTCGGCGCGGGTACGAGAAGCTGGAAGGGTGCTTCTAGCTCAGACCGCCGGCTCGTCGTCGTCTGGCTCGCCGTCCTCTGCCTCGAGGCTCCACTTGAGCTGGAACTCGATCTCCTCCTCGTCGTCGCCTCGCTCGTGCTCGATCGTGAACTCGGCGCGCGCGGGGACGTTGATCCGCTCCCCGGCGACCTGGATCCGGAACGGAGTCTCGCGTTCGAGCGCGTCCGCCAGCCGGCGCAACTTCGCGACCACCTCGGTCGTGGAATAGCCCTTCTCGACGTCTCGCTCGTTGCTCACGGTGGCCTCCTTGGTGGCGTGTGCGGGGATGAGTTCCTAACCGATCGCGCCGGAGCCCATCGCGCGCTCTACGGGCGGCGGTTGACGCGCCGAAGGGCGGCCCGCAACTCGATGACGTGAACCGGCGACAGTTGCAGTCGCCCCCTAGCGGCGGCGTGCAGATACGAGCGCGCTTCCTCCGTATGGCCCATGGACTCGGCGATCAGGCCGGCGTGCAGATCGAACAACGGGTTCGTGTAGGACCGAGACGAGGCTGCTTGCCGGGCCAGCGACCACGCCGCCTCGTCACGACCAAGCCGGTGGAGCGTCCACGCGAGCGCGTCCTTTACCGGAGCTGTCGGTCGTAGCGCGTGCATTGCGCGAGCCGCTTGCAGAGTATCGAGCAGACGGATCCGGTGGTCGGACTGGAAGAGCACGAAGTCGACGTCGGGTCCGACGCCATGGTCGTAATAGGAGCGGATCTTGGCGGCCGCGTCGGCGTAGGCGCGGTCCGCCGCGCTCGTCGCGCCCGTCGCGGCGTAGAGGTCGCCCAACGTTACGAGGTATTCGAGCGTCGGAAGCTTCGCGGCGGCTCGCTCCATGATGGCGGTCGCGCGCTTCGTGTCGCCCCGCGCGACCGCGACCTCTGCTAGGCCGACTTGCGGCGGGACGAAGCCCGAAGCGATCTTCGTGCCGATGCGATTTTGGCGTGCGGCCTTGCCGAGCCGGCCGGCGCCGAAATAGATGTCTCCGAGCTGGTGGCGGACCCACGCCGCCTCCTCCCCATGGCTGCCCGCCGCGGCCAGCGCTAGCCGCATTGCTCCCTTGGCGGCCCGCGTCTCGCCGCGGAACTGGTACGCGTACGACGCCCGCACGTACGAGCCCACGTCGGGCCGGATGTCGATCATGTCTTGATAGGCCCGGTTCGACGCGCGGTGCCGCCCCAGCTCGAACAAGGCGTCGCCCAAGAGCCCGTAGGGCGCGGCGTTGTGCGGGTTGGTCCTTATCGCTGTCCTCGCCCATGCGACCGACCCCGAGAAATCGTGTCGCGCGTTGGCGAGCGCAGCGCTGCCGACGAAGGCCTCGAAGTTGTCGTCGCTCTGAGTGTCGAGCGATCGCTCGAGCAGTGAGTCGGCGCGCGAGAGATGCGCCGGCTCGGCTTCGTCGCGTGCCCGGCGCAGCTCTGCCAGGGCCTCGAGCGCAAGCGACTTCGCGTCGAGGGGGGCCGACTGGGAGTGCACGCCCAGCGGAGGGAAGAAGAGCCCGGCGCCTAGCAGCACGACTCCGAGAGCCAGGGCGACGACGACGACGTTTCTTTTCACGAGACCTCCCCGTGGCCGAGGTCCGGCCTCTTTCGAGACCGGACCTCCGACCGCTCGAGTGTTAGTGGGGCGATGCGTCGGATCCCGAGTGTGGGAGCGCGACGTAGGGGAACGTGTTGCGGAACGTGACGTCGTTCTCGTCCACTGCATCGCCGAGATCGTTCGGGGTGCCGATGAGCTCACCCTCGACGACCTGGAGCGCGATGTCGATCACGTCGTCGGCCAAGCGCCGCCCGTTCGGGAAGCCCGACGTGTCTCCGCCGATGACCCCGAGCGCCGAGTGCTTGTCACAGGAACCCGAGTTGCACGGCGCGATCGACATGTTCAAGCGAAGCATCTCGGCGGGTGCGAC
>DATBND010000074.1:0-6272 GCA_036554505.1 Actinomycetota bacterium
CTACCGACCGCCGCGACCTCCGGTCGTACGAGGTCGACTCGGTCCTCCGCGACCTCGTCGGAGACCGGTGCCGCGCCCGTCTCCTTGCGAACGATGAAGGCCACCGAGGCAACGATGATCGCCGCGCCGGCGAGGGTGACGAGAGTGATCCGCTCGGACAGGATCGCCCACCCGAGGAAGATGGCGACGACCGGGTTCACGTACGCATACGTCGCGACCTTCGAGATCGGCGCGTTTTGCAGCAACCACACGTAGGCGGTGAACGCGAGCAGGGAGCCGAACGCGACCAGGTAGGCGAACGCCGCGACGGACGGCGCGGTGAGCTCGGCCCCCGCGAACGACTCGCCCGACACGAGGCCGGCGATCACGAGGACCGTTCCTCCGGTGAGCATCTGGGTGGCCGTCGAGACGAACGGATCCCTGGGAAGCGGGAGGCTCTTCGAGAAGAACGACCCGGCCGCCCAGAACGCGGAGGCCGCGAGCAGCATCCCCACGGCGAGCGAGTCCGCTCCGGCCGGACGGTTGCCGGGGAGCACCAAGAGCGCGACACCGCTGAAACCGATCGCGAGCCCCGCCAGAGTCCCACCGGAGATGCGCTCTCTCGTCAGCCTTCGGAACAAGATGACCCACAGCGGTACGGACGCGATGAGCAGCGCGGCGAGACTCGACGGGGCGCCCCGCTCCTCGGCGAGCTGGACCAAGCCGTTTCCTCCGAATAGCAACGCCGCGCCCACCAGCGCCGAGGCACCGAGCTGACGCTTGTCGATGCGCATGTGTGACCACCCGCGCCGGATCGCGAGGAACGTCCAGAGGATGGCGCCGGCGAGCACGAAACGACCGCCCGCGCTGAGAAGCGGCGGAAGCGTTCGCACCATTACCCGGATGGCGAGGTAGGTCGAGCCCCACACGATGTAGACCACCCACAAGGCGGCCCACACCATCCACGGGGGCGGCGTGCGATTGGTGCGGGCAGGGGTCACACGCGTGCGAACCGGGCCTCCCGTACCCCTATTCCTAAGCGCGGGGAAGTCCGAAGAATCGAAGGGTGCGCGAGCGACGGCGAGCGTGCGGTATGGCGACTGGAGTGAATTCATGTAGGTGGAACGCCCCGCGAGGGCGTTGCGTGAGATCGCGATCTTCACTTTTCTCTGGGCCCCCGTAAGGTCGGGTCATGGTCATCTCGTCGCGTCGCACCTACGCGGACGCGGTCTCGTGGATCAAGCACGGGGAGCTCGAGGGACTCGAGCGCGGGGCTCTCGCGTTTCGACTATTCGGCGCGTTTCTCGCCGCGGGACTGGTGGGGTGGGGGATCGGCGCCTACGTAAGCCCAGAGAGCTTCGGGCAGCCGGGGGCCGACGTCCTCAGCCTGGGGTGGCCGAGCGCGATCTACGCGGGGCTCGTGCTGGTCGCCGCGGCCGCGCTGGTGCTGTCTCGCAGACGGATTGCGTGGGCGGCGGCGCGGATTCGGGAGCCGTACGAGCGCACCCTCGCGGAGCACCCGAGCTACGAAGGCGCGATGAACGCGCTGGCCGCATGCGCGCGACCGTGGCAACTCCGGTTTGCACTCGGCTGGACGTGGGGGCCGATGATCGCCGTGGTCGCCGCGGCATTTCTCACGTTCTCGACCGCCTATCTGATCGTGTACGCCGTTCTGTCGAGCTTCGACGTCGGATGGCAGACGTACGCCATCGGCGCCGCCGACGCCGCGCTGGCGTTGTCGCTCGTGGTCGTCATCGCGGGCCGGCTATCGACGTGGCGAGTTGCGACGAGCGTCTACCGCTCGGTCATCCTCATGTGACGGCGGACGCAACCGCCTCCCACAGCCTCGGGGCATCGCCCCTGAAGACGTCCCCCGCCGGAAGCCCCGTCTCGGCTTCGACCTGGACGATCGCAGCGGCCGCTTCGTCCGGGCTCAGCCCCGCGCAAGTCACCGCTACACACGTCACGCGCGCGGGACGAACGGTGCTTGCGGTCCGTTCGTACACCTCGATCATCTCGTCGAGCGGCGGCAGCTTCGTGTACGGGGGCTCCTCGATAGCCGTCCTGCCGGCTTGATGGCAGAACACGAGCGAGTGCGGCGCCGATCCGTGGAGGAGCCCAAGCGTCACCGCCGAGTACGCGGGATGCCACAGGCTGCCCTGGCCCTCGATCAACAAGACGTCGGATGATGGATCGGTGTCTCCGACGAGAGCCTCGGCGGCTCCGGCGACGAAGTCGGAGATGACACGGTCGACCGCGATCCCCTTTCCGGCGATGAGGATCCCGGTCTGTCCCGTCGCAACGAACTCCGTGGCGACGCCTGCCTCGCGCCCGGCGTCGTCGAGCTCCAGCGCGACGGTCATCTTCCCGACCGCGCAGTCGCTGCCGACCACTCCTACGACGTGCGCCGGCTTGTCGAGGTGCTTTCCGGAGAAGAGAGGGATGTCGTCGGGCGGCTGCCGGACGTCCCATAGCGTTGCTCCGTGGCGAGCGGCGAGCTCGACGAGCTCGACGTCGTCGCCGAGGAAACGATGGAGCCCGTTCGCGATCTCCATGCCCGCTTCGATCGCCTCGACGATCCACGGACGCCAATGCTCGGGCATCCACCCACCCGGTGTGGCGACGCCGAGAAGCAACGAGGTCGCACCGAGCTCGATGCCCTCGCGCACGGTCGCGACGATGGGCGCGGCGCGTCGTAGGTCCGGCATCACGCCCTCGAGGCGCTTTCCTGCGTGCTCGCGATCGAGCACCGCAACGACATCGTCCCTGGCGTAACGAAGGACTCCATGCGCCGTTTTCGCGTTCCGCTCGATCAGATAACCGTCGGTGAGCACGAGCCACTTACGCATGCGCGACGTCACCCTTCACTCCGAGGCCCGGCCCGGCCGGTAGCGTCATCGTGCCGCGCTCGTACACGACGCCGGGCCACGGATCTTCTTTCAGCAGTAACGGTCCATCGAGGTCCGCGAAGTCGACGAGAGACGCGAGCGACGCCTCCGCGGTAGCCGCGACGCCGGACTCGAGATCGCAGCCGAGCATCACTCCCATCCCGAGCGAGCGCGCCGTGGCAATTGCCCGCACGGCCTCGCGCAGCCCTCCCGTCTTTCGCAGCTTGAGGTTGACTCCGTGCACGATCCCGTGAAGGCGGACGACGTCGGCCGCGCTGAAGACGTCCTCGTCGGCGAAGATCGGGATCGGAGACGCGGCGGTGACGGCGCGGAGGTCGTCGTGTTGCTCGGAGTGCATCGGTTGTTCGCACAGCTCGATGTCGAGCTCGGCGAGCGCAAGTAGCCTGTCCGTGGCCTGATCCCGCGTCCAGCCTTCGTTCGCGTCGATGCGTATGCGGCCCCCGAACACCTCACGGATCGCGCGGACGGCCTCGACGTCGCCGTCGAAGCCAACCTTGAGCTTGAGGATGGGATGGCCCGCGAACGACTGCGCCCGTTCCACCATCTTCGAGACGTCGGTGATCGGCACCGTCACGGACGTCTCCGGAAGCGGCCTCCCGCCCAGCCCGAGGAGCTCCGCCACCGACACTCCGGCCAGCTTCGCGGCGAGGTCGTGCAGCGCAATGTCGAGGGCGCAGCGCGCGGCCCCCGCAGGCAGCAGCCCGCAATTGCCCTCGAGGTCGAAGGGATGCCCGAACGATGCAGGGTCCACGCGCTCGATCGAGGCAACGACGTCGTCGAGAGCGCCGTCCCAGCGCTCGTCTGGCTGGACCTCGCCGATCCCGTAGGTGTCGCCGTAGCCCACGACCACGAACAACGTCGTGGCGCTGTCCCACGACTCCCGGGCGATCGTGAATCGCTCGAGGAGCGGCAGGTCCCGGACGATCGCACGGACCGTCCATCTACGCGCGGTGGTGCCCGATAATTGAGTCATGGACAAGAACACTCTAAAGACTGGGATCTTTCTCGCGGGACTGGGTGGCCTCCTCATCGCCGTGGGTCAGTGGGTTGGCGGTGGAAATGGCGCGCTGATCGGGTTCGCGATCGGCCTGCTCATCACCGGGGCCTCGTACTGGTTCTCCGACAAGATCGCGGTGAAGGTCGCCGGCGCTCGCCCGGTGACCGAGCAAGAGGCGCCCCAGCTCTATCGGATGGTGCGAGAGCTCGCCGGGCGTGCGGACATGCCGATGCCCCGTCTGTACGTCTCGCCCGCCACGCAGCCGAACGCGTTCGCCACCGGCCGAAACGAGAAGCACGCGGTCGTGGCGGTGACTCAAGGGCTCACCCAGGTCCTCACCGAGGAGGAGCTGCGGGGCGTCCTCGCGCACGAGCTCTCGCACGTTCGTAACCACGACATCCTGATGACGTCGGTCGCGGCCGCAGTCGCGCTGGGAATAACGATGGTCGCCCGAATGGTGATGTGGGCGAGCATCTTCGGCGGTGCCGACGACGAAGGGCAGAACCCCATCGCTCTGCTCGCGCTCGTCATCCTCGCTCCGCTTGCCGCGGGCTTGTTGCAGATGGCGTTGTCGCGCTCACGCGAGTTCGATGCCGATCACGACGGCGCCGAGCTACTCGGAACGGGCGAGCCGCTCGCACGCGCGCTCGAGAAGATCGAGGCCGCAGCAAAGCAAGTCCCGATGAACGTCGACCCGGCCATCGCAACCGCGTACATCGTCAACCCGCTCACGGGCCGCAAGGTCAACTTCGCAACGCTGTACTCGACACACCCGCCGACAGCGGAGCGCGTGCGACGCTTGCGCGCGCAGAGCGGACAGCTCGGTCCTCATTCCTAATCGGGAGGCGTAACCTAAGGGTCGCCTTCGTCGTTTTTACGCGGGCAGGGCATAACGGCTCTGTCGGACGGGGCAAGGGGGTCGACATGCACATCGCAACACGTCTCGTTTCGTCCGGCCGCGCGTTGCTACTCGGCGCTCTCGCGCTCGCTCTGGTGACGAGCGGCGCGCCTCCCGCGCCGCCGTCTTCTTCATCTGCCGGGCTGAGCTGTCCTCCCGGCTTCGAGGTCGCCGGCCGCGAAAACGACAGCCCTCTTCCGGCCGACGCTCTCCCGCAATACCAAGGTCCTCCGTCGTTCGGCGTGGAGGCGATGCTCTTGGAGGGGCAGTGCGTTGCAAGCGCCAAGCCCGAGACGTTCGCCGAGCTTGCGCAGATGAACGCGGCAATGGCATCTCAGGACTCCGCGCCGTACAGCGCATCTAACCCTCGCGCCGCGCTCATGGCGGTCAAGCAGGATCGGGCGCTCGCGCGGCGTCCGACGCGTATCTCTGGTGCCAAAGGCAAGTGGCGACCACTCGGCAAGGGGCCGCTTCGCTCGGACATCGAGGGGTACTCGGTGAACCTGCTCGACTGGAAAGAGCTGAGCGGTCGCATCTCGGATTTCACCTACGACGAGAAGAGCAACCGTTTGTGGGTTGCCGTGGCGAGCGGCGGCGTCTGGACATCCGCGGACTTGGGCGAGCACTGGAAGTCGGTGGGCGAGAAGCTCCCGACGCAGGTCGTAGGTTCGGTTGGGTTCTCACCGGCCAACGGCGGCACGCTCATCGCCGCCACCGGCGACAACGGCTGGGGTGCTACCTCCAACAACGGGCTCGGCGTCTTCACGAACCGCGTCGGATCGAAGCGGTGGCGACGATCCAAGGGAGTTCCGGCAGGCGCTCTGGGGTTCCGAGTGGCGGTCGACCCAACCAACCCGAAGAACGTCTACGCGGCGACGAGCTTCGGCCTCTATCGCTCAACGAACGCCGGCAAGAGCTTCACGAACACGAAGCTGCCCACCGGAGAGGAGCGTTGCATCGGTCACCCTTATCGAAAGGATTGCTTCCTTCGGAACCACGTGACGGACGTCGTCGTGCAGGCTCCCGACGACTTCGGTCACGAGGGCGGAAAGGTGTTGGCCGCGGTCGGGTGGCGAGCGGGCACGAAGCAGAACGCCGACGGAAGCATCCAAGCAACACACAACGGGCTCTACGGATCCGATACAGGCAAGCCGGGCTCGTTCACGAAGCTGACCGCACCTGGGTTCACTCCGCAGGATCAAATCGGTCGGATCGAGCTGGGTGCGACGACGGGGGCCGAGCAGGATCACAACTACGTGTATGCGATCGTTCAGGATGCCGTGAAGTTCAACGGCGCTCCCGGCGGGAGCATCGACGCTCCCGAGAATCCCGCCGGTCCGGTTCCGTTCAACTCGTACCTCGATGGGATCTACGTTTCCCCAGATTTCGGCGGGACGTGGATCAAGATGGCGTCCGCCGAGGAGCTGCAGGCTCCGGGCACGGGCTCGTCGTTGACCGGACAAGGGGCGGCATCCTTCTACTCGCCCGG
>DATBND010000081.1:0-3247 GCA_036554505.1 Actinomycetota bacterium
CCGGGTCGATACGACTTCTGAACGTGACGACCGCGCGCGACGAGGCCGCGGCGGGGCTGCTTCGGGCGCACGGCTACGCGCTCGATCGCCACTTCTGGCACATGGAGCTCGATCTCACAGCCACGTTGCCGGCGGTCGATCCCCCCGAGGGGATCTCGATCCGGGGCTTCCGACGCGCCACCGACACCCCGGCGGTGCACGAGGTGCTTCAGGTGGCGTTCGAGGGCCACTACCTCTACACGCCGACGCCGTTCGTCGAATGGGTCAAGGAGCTCGACAAGGAGTCGTTCGAGGAGGACCTGTGGCTCGTGGCGACCGAGAGCGAGCGCGTGGTCGCCGCCCTGTCGGGACGGAGGATGCTCGGCGAAGGCTGGGTCAGCGAGCTCGGCGTGCTTCCGCAGTGGCGCGGCCGGGGGATCGGCGCAGCGCTGCTGGCCGGGATCTTCCGCATCTTCAAGGACCGGGGATTCGAGACCGCCGTGTTGAACGTCGACGCCGCGAACGCCACGGGCGCCACCGCGCTCTACGAACGCGTCGGGATGCGCGTCCGGCTTCGCTGGGACCTGTACGCAAAGACGCTCGGTAGCTAGGGCTAATCCTCGAGCTTGAGGATCATGTTCGTCACGCGGCCCCCGGCGAGGAGCTTGCCGTTCGCGTCGTGCAGCTCGGCCGCGGCGAAGACCACGCGCCGCGTCTTGTGCACCACCCAGCCCGTCGCGCGCACGAGGCCCGGGGCGGTCACGCGGTAGAACTCCGTGCGGAGGTCTGCCGTGAGGAAGACCTCGTCGTTGTTGAGCAGCGTCCAGGTCGACTGGCCCATCGCGGTGTCGAGCAGCGCCGTGACCATGCCGCCGTGCACGATCCACCCGTCGCCGGACGCAAACGAATGATCGGTGTCGGGCTCCCACTCGAGCACCGCCCGGCCGGGCCCGAGGTCCGCGATGCTCCAACCGAGGTGCGTCCAGATGCCCGGGAAGCGCTGGCCGCGCCGCGCCTGTGCCTCCTCGTAGCGCTCGCCGGGCTCGAGCTCCGGCGTCATTCGAGCGGCCCGATCTCGGCTTCGACCGCGGCGCGCAACCGGCCCTCGCTCATCAGTGCTCGCACCGCCCCGATGTCGGGCGCGAGCGACCGATCCTCGTCGAGGTAGGGCGACACGTCTCGGATCGCGCGCAGGGCAGCGCCCGTCCCGGGGGCCGGGCTCAGTCCCTCGCGCAGGTCCAATCCTTGCGCGGCGGCCAGCGCTTCGATCGCGAGCGCGTGCTCGGTGTTGGCGAGGATCGCGGCGGCGCGGCGGGCCGAGGTCGCTCCCATGCTCACGTGGTCCTCCTGTCCGGCCGACGTCGGGATCGAATCCGACGACGCGGGCCAGCACAGGCCCCGGTTCTCGGACACGAGGGACGCGGCGGTGTACTGCGCGAGCATGAAACCCGACCTTCGCCCGGGGTCTGTCGTGAGGAACGCCGGGAGCCCGTTGTTGAGGTCGGGATCGACCAAGCGTGCGACGCGCCGCTCGGAGATCGTTGCGAAGCCGGCCAGGCAGAGGCCGAGGTGGTCGAGCGCAAGCCCCAACGCCTCGCCGTGGAAGTTCCCACCCGACAGGACCTCGTCCGAGTCGACGAGGACCGAGGGGTTGTCGATCGCCGACGCGAGCTCGGCCTCCAACGTCCGCCGCACGTACGCGATCCCGTCGCGGTACGCGCCGTGTACCTGCGGGATACACCGAAGCGAGTACGCGTCCTGCACGAGGTGCTCGGACTCACGGTGGGACGCGACGATCTCGCTCGACGCGAGCAGCTTGCGGAGGTTCGATGCGACGGGGAGGGCTCCCGGGTGGCTCCGCAACTCGATGAGACGCTGATCGAACGCGCGGTCGGTGCCGAGGCAGGCCTCCAGGGTCATCGCGCCGGCGAGGTCGGCCGCGCGCGCCACCTGCTCGGCGCGCGCACACACGAGGATCCCGAGGCCCAGCATGGCCTCCGTCCCGTTTACGAGGGCCAGTCCTTCCTTGTAGGTGAGCTCGAGAGGCTCGATGCCGGCCGACGGCAGGGCGTCCGCGGCAGGCGTTACGCGACCGTCTCGCTCCACTTCGCCCTCGCCGAGCAACGGCAGCGCGAGGTGTGCCAGCAACGCCAGGTCACCGGACGCGCCGAGCGAGCCCTGGGACGGGACCACGGGATGAAGCCCCTCGTTGAGCATCGTGACGAAACGCTCGACGAGCTCGAAGCGCACGCCCGATATGCCGAACGCAAACGTGCGCGCGCGGAGCAGCAACATCGCGCGCACGACCTCGCGCGACAGCGCCGGGCCGACCGCGGTCGCGTGACTGCGAACGATGTCCCGTTGCAGCTTCTTCGCTTCTGCGGGCGCGATGCGCACGTTGGCGAGGTCGCCGATGCCCGTCGTGATCCCATAGACGGCCTTCTTGCCCTCGACAGCCTTCTCGACGACCGAGCGCGCTGCGGCCATCCGGCCGGCGACGTCGTCTCCTATCTCGACCCGGTCGTCGTGCACGGCGACCGCGACGACGTCCTCGAGGGTCAGGGGCTCTCCTATCCTTACGGTCACCGGCATACCCTAAGGCGCCCCAAGACTCGGAAAGGAGCCCGATGACCGAGAAGAACCGGGATCTGAACCGAGAGCTGATCGAGCTCTTGAACGAGCTCCGTGTCGCGCTGCCGGGCATCCAGGTCCTGTTCGCGTTCCTTCTCATCGTCCCGTTCAGCCAGGGCTTCCCACAGGTGAGCGACGTCGACCGCGCCGCTTACTTCATCGCGTTCGTTTGCGCGTCCACTGCGAGCGCGTTTTTGATCGCTCCGAGCGCGTATCACCGGATCCGGTTCCGAGAGCACGACAAGAAGCACATGCTGACTCTCGCCAACCGTCTCGCGATCGCCGGGATGGTCTTCCTCGCGTTGGCGATGAGCAGCGTGACGTTCTTGATCACCGACGTCTTGTTCGGCAGCCCGTGGGCGTCGATCGTCACGAGCCTCACCGCCGGGCTCTATGCCGGGGTGTGGTTCGTGCTTCCGCTGCTGCGCCATCTGCACGACTAGATGGTGACGCCCGTGACGCGCGGGATCGCCGCCGAGCTCGTCTGGGACGGTGCCGGCTTCGCGCCGGGGAAGGTCGTCGTCGTCGAGGGAGATACGATCGCGGGCGTCGTCGACCGGTCGGCGGTGGCCGAGGACGCGGTCGTGGAGGACTGGGGGCCGTGCGCGCTCGTCCCCGGGACCGTCAACGCGCACGG
>DATBND010000147.1:0-2792 GCA_036554505.1 Actinomycetota bacterium
TCAGCTGCGCCATCACGTCGTGCACGGGGCCCGACACGAAGATCACCCGTTCCTTGAGAAGGCGCGAGAAGATGTCGTAGGCGCGCTCGCCCCGGCTCGTCTGTTCGACGACCATCGGGACGAGATAGCTCTGGTAGGTCGCGGCGCCGTCCGGCGGCCCGCCCGCCCGCGGCGCGCCGGCACCCGAGGTGCCCGAGATTCCGGTGAATTCGTTCATGAGGGATTCGCCTCCACGCTGGCTTTCGGATTATCGACCGGCCGACCGGTCACATTGACGTGATCAACAACGTAGTCGAGAGCCTTCTTCCGCATGATATCGGCCGCCACGGCGCTGACCCGGCCAGACGTCATCAACTCTTCGGCCACTTCCTTGGGGTCTCGCTCGGCGCGCGCCGCCGCAAAGGCGATCTCACGCCCCAGGTCCTCGTCCGTCACCTGCACTTCGTTCTGCCGAGCGATCTCCTCCAGGAGTAGCTCGGCCTTGACCGACTTCGCGGCCTCGGTACGGATGTCGCGACGGAGCTCGAGCTCGGTCGACTGGATCTGACCTGCGTAGTCGTCCAGCGTGAGCCCCGCCCGTCGCAGGTCCTCCTCTAGATGTGACAAGCGGTGTTCGAACTCGCCCGCGACGAGCTTCTCCGGCGGGTCCAGGTCGGAGGCGTCAACGAGCGCCTGGAGAACGACGCCGCGAAGCTCTTGCTCGGCCATCGTCTCCTTGACCTGCGAAAGGCGGACGCGAAGGTCCTCTCGTAGCTCGTCCAGGGTGTCGAACTCGCCGACCGTCTTGGCGAGCTCGTCGTCGGCCGGCGGGAGGCGCTTGGCCTTCACCTCCTTGAGCAGGACCGTGAACGAGATCTCCTCGGTCGGCGCTTCCGGGCCCGTCTGGATCGTGTCGTTGAACTTGAGGATGGCGCCCGGCCGGTTGCCCTCCAGCTCCTCGTCCAGCTTGGGGGGGCCGCTGCGAGAGCCGACCTCGTAGAGGAAGTCGGGAGCGCTCGCGCCCTCGACGAGCTCATCGTTGCGATACCCCTTCAGATCGATCAGCGCGAAGTCGCCGCGGCGGACCTCTCGAGTCACGGTGTCGAGCTCCGCGAACCGGTCCCGGAGCCGGTCGATCTGCTCGTCCACGTCCGCGTCGGAGACCTCGGCGGGAGGAGCGTCGACGCCTATGGCCCCGAGGTCCGGCACCTCGATGTCGGGCCGGACGTCGACCGTTGCCTCGAATACCAGGGGGACGCCCGGGTCGAACGTGACGATGTCGATCTCGGGGGGTGCGATGGCCTCGAGCCCCTCGGCCGCCAGCGCCTGGCGGTAGAAGTCCGGCAGCGCGTCTCGAAGCGCCTCCTCGCGCACCGCGTCGGCCCCGACTCGGGCGTCGATGATCTGACGAGGGACTCTCCCCTTGCGGAAGCCCGGCACCTTCATCTGCCCGGCCCATCTCCGGTACGACGCCTCGAGAGCGGGCTCGAGCGCCTTCTCGGGAACCTCGACGCGCAGCTTCACTCGATCCTTTTCGAGGGTCTCGGCGGTGGTCTGCAATTGGGGATCGGTCATGGGTGCCGCATCCTAGTGCGCCCTTCGACGTCTTTACGGAACCCCGTAGCGGTGAGGGGCTTGCTAAGTCAGAATTAAAAAGGAGTTAAGCAACCCGCGACGAAAGGTGTGGGGCGACGTGGGGAGATCTTTGCAGCAGGTGATCAGGTTGGGAGCCGAGAACCGCGCTAGGCGGACGAAAGTGGGGATGACGGCCCCCGGCTCCCAAGCTGATCACCGACGTTGGTGCTGACCTCGCTCTGCTAATTGTAGAACAGCGCGGTGCTGCGCGGTCCGCTGTCCTAGTTTCGCACGTGCCTGCCGGTCTGGATTGCCTCCAGCGAAACTTTCCTTACTTGTTGGTCGACTGCCCGTGGTCAGCGCGGCGCACCGTTGCGCCCCCCACGGACCGGAGCAGGTTACAGGCTCGCCACCCCTGCCGTCGACGCCGCGTTGTCTAGAGGGGATGTCGTCGGTTAGCCGACGCGTCTAGCGAAGGTGACGTCGTCCCGTCACGGTTGTCGCGAGCATGCCAATATGTCCTCGTTCGGGGCGTGGCGCAGCTTGGTTAGCGTGCCTGCTTTGGGAGCAGGAGGTCGGCGGTTCGAATCCGCCCGCCCCGACTCGCGAGCTCGGCTCGACGTTCTTGCTCGACAGAAATTCGCGCACCGCGTGATTTCTCCGCGAAAGGTTCGTCGACAGACGCGACGCTAAGATGCTCGTGATGCGGGTGTAGCTCAATGGTAGAGCTCCAGCCTTCCAAGTTGGTGACGAGGGTTCGATTCCCTCCACCCGCTCTGCGCGCTTCTGTTCGAGATCCGTCGCGCCATGCGGGACTAGATTCGAAAAGAACCGGATAGTCGCGAGCCGTTAGTGACGAGCCACCGGCGCGCCGTCGGCAGTGTCCGCGCCCGGAGGTACGACGAAGGGATCGCGCTGCGCGCGACGACGCGTAGGCCGGCGCAATCGGTAGTACTGAACGACGAAGCCACCCACGAACGCAGCCCCCGGCACGAGCCAGTTCCACTCTTTACCCGCGAGCCACCCGCCCAGGGCGATGCCGAGCGCGCCGCAGGCAGACTCCAGTGCGGCACCGACTACGGGGTGGCGATACTCCCACCGGCGGACCGCCTCGACGGGTCCCGCGAGAGGCGGCCGCTTGGACAGCCACACGAGAGCGAACGTCGCGAGAAGCACCCCGGCGAGTAACAGCAACAGCGAGAATTCGTGCACCGGTTCCCCTTTCCCGGCGACGATTA
>DATBND010000148.1:0-1825 GCA_036554505.1 Actinomycetota bacterium
CGACGCAGCCCTGCTTACCTCGATCGCGCCGAGCTGCAGGCCGTAGGTCCGCGCGCCCAGCAGGGTCGCCCCCACGGTCGCGAGTCCGCCTACCAGCGTCACCACCACCGCGCTCGCAGGGTGGATGCGTCTGGCTTTGCCTCCGGTTGCGCCCAGCGGAAAAAGAATCGTCTCGATGACGATTGCGACCAACAAACCGAAGCCCAGCGTCCGCAGCATGAACCCCGACTCGTCGGTGCCGTAACGCAATGCAGGCACGACCACCAGGGGGAGGTACTGACTCAGGATGATGAAAGTGACGGGATATTTGAGCAGAACGTTCACGGGCTTTCCGCTCCAACCTCGAGCGGCACCGCGTCGTCGGTGACGAAACTCTCACTACGACGGGACTTGAGCATCCGGACGAGGATTACCCCGACGACGCCATAGACGATCGCCGACGTGATGGCCGCTCCGTAGATGCCGATAAGCGGCACCAAGCTCACGAGGAGAACCAGCGTGAGTCCCACGCCGACCGTCTCTGCAATGGCGGGCGCCAGCGGACGTCCCTGGCCTCGCAAGATGTCCTCGGCCACTTGGTTCGCAGAGAAGGCGATCGTTCCCGGGATCAACAGCCACAGCGCGATGACGGCGCGGTCGAAACCCTCGCCGAACACGAACGGGATGAGCCAGTCGGCCAAGATCCCGACCGGCACCAGGACGGCCGTGGCCACCGCGAGGCTGCCGAGGATCGCCGTCTTCTCCACGCGGCGCGCTTCGGCGCGCGTCTTAGCCGCCGCAATCCGCGGGAACGCGACGTATCCGAACGCGAACGCGATGGGCGTCGCCAGCGCACTCACCGACACCGCGACCGCGTAGTTGCCGAGCGAGGCGGCAGGGACCATCAGGGAAAGGACGAGCTGGTCCAGACGATAGTTCACGAGGTTCGGGCCGAGCGACGTCGTGGACTTCAACCCGTACGAAAACATCGGGCGCCACAGTGCCAGGCTGGGCCGCGCGGGGAAGCCGATCTCCCGCCACACTAGTGCGGCCCCGATGAGTAGCTGAAGCGCGAGCGAGATGACAAGAGCTGCTACAGCCGTGCCGACGGTCAAGCGCGAGGTGACCGCGAGAGCGAGGATTGCCAAGAAGTAGGCCGCCGGCTGGACAACGCGCGCCGCGTTCCAATGCTGGATGCGGACCGCCTGTAGCGTCGCAATCCAGCAGATCGGAAGCGTGTACACCGGCAAGAGCGCGAAGAGGATTCGCAGATAGCGGACGAGCTCGGCGCTGTTCGCGATAAACGGGGCGGCGAGGATCCCCGCCAGTCCGATGACGGCCGAGACCACGAGCGCCCCCGCCGTCACCGTCCCGAGGATCGCGCGCGCCTCGTCCTTCGACTTCGACACCATGAAACAGGTTGCTTGCGGGAGCCCGAGCATCGCCACCAGTCCTACGAACGTAGGCCACGTGACCACTAGCGCGAGCTCTCCGCGCAACGTCGGGCCGAGTGCGCGTGCCAGGAGTATCCCCCCGACGCTTCCGAGGACCGTCGCCGCCAGGTTCGCACCTGCCGTTCCCACCACGGCTCGAGCGAAAACCGAGTTGCGCGCGCGGGTCAGGAGGTGGAACCCGCGACGCGACCCGTCCCCTGAGTCGGCGGGTGATGCGCTTTGCGCGGTTGGCGTCTCGTACGCGGGCTCAGGAGCCATTACGAGCCCCCGCTTCGGTGCGACCTTCGGACTTCACGCGTCGCCATCGGCGCATCCCCGCAAGAAACGGTGAAGCGACACGCGCCAAACGAGCGATGTAGGCGACGACGATCCCGCCGCGAGTGGGATGCACT
>DATBND010000158.1:0-9996 GCA_036554505.1 Actinomycetota bacterium
TTCCATCGGCTCGCCGCGATCCTCGATGGGAATGGCGGGGCTCGCTGCGGCCACTTGATGCGCGACGTCGATGCCGTTCGACTCGAGCGCCTTCAGCACGGCGTCGCGCGCGGCCGGGAGCTGAGTGAGGTCGATGCTGCCCGACGACGCGTCGATGCCGTGATCGCTCAACGCGTTCATCACCGCCGCGGCGGCCCCCGCGTTCGCGCCGACGTCGACCATCCCTCCACTCGAGCTCTGCACCGTCATCGGACCCGTCATTGCGAACCCCGGAGCCGAGCCCTGCGTCGTGTTGAACCAATCGATCGTGTACTCGCTCGGATCTTCTCGAGAGAGGTAGACGGCAAGCGGAACGCCCGCGGTTAGTCGGCCGAGCGCGACGAGCGGGATCGTGTGCGTCGACGTGTCCTCGAAGGGCGCGACCCCCGGCGCTTCGATGCGGAGCCGCAGCTTCATCCGGGGTTGGTTGTTCACGTAGACGCCGGTCTGGTCCATCTCGAGGATGTGGGCCTGGCCGGGGGTGCCGGTGCGTTTGAACTCGTCGGCGCGCTCGGCCCGCATGAACATCACCACGAGGATGACGCCGAGGATGACCGACACGCCCACCCAGATCTGACCGAGCCAGATCTCGGGCATCGCTATCCAGAAGGCGATGCCGCCGATCAAGAACAACGCCAGGAGGAACCAGCCCCACCGGTTCGCGCGCATCGGTCACGACCTCCTACTCCGACCCGACGGCCGACCCTACTGCGCGACACTGCGCCGCCCGCTGTCGGCTTTCCGACAACGTACAAATCGATTCAAACCGCCGACAGTGGCATCATGGAAAGGTGCGAACGGCCAGGCTGGGAGCTCTCGCTTTCTTGCTACTGCTCCTGTGGCCTTCCACCGCGTGGGCCCAAGGCCCGAAGATCCTCGAGCTCCGGCTCGACGGCGTGGTCGACCCCTTCGAGTCGTCCTATCTGACCTCCGAGATCGACGGGGCGTCGGGCGAGGGGTTCTCAGCCGTTCTGCTGACGATCGACACGCCGGGCGGCCTCGACTCCTCCATGCGCCACATCGTTCAGTCGATCCTCAACGCCGACGTGCCGGTCATCTGCTACGTCTCTCCTTCGGGGGCCCGGGCCGCGTCGGCGGGAACGTTCATCCTCACCGCGTGCCACGTCGCCGCGATGGCCCCGGGAACGGCGGTCGGAGCGGCCCACCCGGTGGGCATCTCCGGGGTGATCCAGGAGGAGAAGGCCACGAACGACGCGGCCGCGTTGATTCGTAGCCTCGCCGAGCAGCGCGATCGCAACCCCGATTGGGTCGAAGAGGCAGTACGCGAATCGTCAAGCGCGTCGGCCGAGGAGGCACTCGAGCTGGGCGCGATCGACCACGTCTCCGCCAGCCTGCCGGCGCTCCTGGAGACGGTCGACGGGACGGCGGTCGAGACCGACGTCGGCTCGACGACGATCGAGACGGACGACGTCACGATCGAGACCCACACGCTCGGGCCCGTCGCCAGCATCCTGCACGGGCTGTTGACTCCCGACCTCGCGTTCATCTTGTTCTACATAGGCATCGGGTTGATCGTGGTCGAGTTCTTGACGCCGGGCTTGACGGTGCCGGGCGTCCTGGGCGCGCTCTCGCTCGTCGCCTCCTTCACGGCATTCGGCATGCTCGCGGTGCAGCTCATCGGGATCATCCTGCTCCTGGCGTCGGTGGTCTTCTTCGTCATCGAGGCGAAGCTGCCGGGCGTGAGCGGAGCCGGCATCGGCGGGCTCATCACGCTGGTGGCCGGCGGGATGCTGCTCTTCGACAACTCGATCCCCAGCGGAGGCGTGTCGCCGTGGGTCCTCGTCCCCGTGGCGGTCGGGGCGGGAACGTGCTTCGTCTTCCTCATACCCGCCGGTCTACGAGCGCAGAAGCTCCCGCCGCAGATGCTCGCAGAGCGAGTGATCGGCATGGAGGGGATCGCCGCGACCCCGTTGCGGCCCACCGGGGTCGCCCAGATCGCATCCGAGCAGTGGTCCGTTGAATCCGTTGGAGGAAATGTCAGAGAGGGAGCACGGATCCGTGTCGTGGGAGGCGACGGGCTGACGTTGCAGGTCGAGCCCGTCACCGAACGGTCCGCGCCGCCCTCACCGGTCGAGCCACAGAGGAGCAGTAAATGAACCCGATGTTGATCGGTCTCGGTGTAGTCGTCCTGCTGTTTCTCCTCATCCTCCCGAACGCGATCAAGATCGTTCGGGAGTATCAGCGTCTGGTCGTCTTCCGGTTGGGACGTTCGATCGGGACCAAGGGGCCGGGAATCGTGTTCCTTATCCCGATGGTCGACCGTGCGGTCACCGTCGAGTTGCGCGAGCTCTACCTCGAGATCCCCCACCAGAGCGCGATCACCGAGGACAACGCGACGATCTCGATCGACTTCATCATCTTCTACAAGGTCGTCAATGCGGTCATGTCGGTTGTCGAGGTCGGCAACTTCGCGGGAGCCGCGCAGAACATCGCCGCGACGACGTTGCGTTCGGTCGTGGGTGACATGTCCCTAGACGACGTGCTCGCAAAGCGCGAGCAGATGAACGAGATCCTGCGAGTGAAGCTCGACGAAGTGACCGAGCGCTGGGGCGTGAAGGTCACGAACGTCGAGATCCGCGAGATCATCCCGCCGCCGATGGTGCAGGAGGCAATGACGCGCCAGATGTCGGCCGAGCGGACGCGACGCGCGGTCGTCACCGAGGCCGAGGGCACCAAGCAGGCGGCCGTCACTGTGGCAGAAGGGAACAAGCAGTCGGCGATCCTCAACGCAGAAGGGAACAAGCAGTCGGCGATCCTCAACGCCGAAGGGAATCGCCAAGCGGCGATCCTCAACGCCGAAGGCTTCGCGCTCGCCCTTCAGAAGATCTTCGAGACGGCACAGGGGGTAGACGCGAACACGATGAGCCTCCAGTACCTCGAGGCGTTGAAGGAGCTCGGTGCGTCCGAGGCGACGAAGTTCGTCATCCCGCTCGAGCTGTCGTCGTTGCTCGGCGGTGTGGCGGGTCAGGCCGGCCGTGCGTTCAACGGCGGCGGCACCCCGGCGCGCGGCGCGAAGTAGTCAGGAGACGCGCGGCGCGCGCTCGACGTCGGGCCGGATCGCGGCGTCGATGTGGAAAAACTGGCTGCGCTTGAACGAGAACAACGCCGCGATGAGGTTCGACGGGAACGCCTGCACGCGCCGGTTGTACTCCTGCACGTTCGAGTTGTAGAAGCGCCGCGCCGCCTGGATGCGGTCCTCGGTCGTCGTGAGCTCGTCCTGCAGCGCGTGGAAGTGCCCGCTCGCCTGAAGCTCGGGATAGGCCTCGCTCACCGCGAGCAGACGGCGAAGCGCGCCGACGAGCGGCCCCTCGGCGGCGGCTTGTTGCTCCGGCAGACCGGTCGCGCCCATTGCCTCGGTCCGTGCGCGCGTCACCTCTTCGAACACCGCGCGCTCGTGCGCGGCATAGCCCTTCACGGTCTCGACGAGGTTCGGGATGAGGTCGTAGCGGCGTCGTAGCTCGGTGTCGACGTCGGACCACGACGTGAGGATGAGGTTTCGCTGCCGCACGAACCGGTTGAAGCTGACGACGACGAGAAGGACGAGGAGCCCCAACCCTCCTCCGACGTACCAGATCGTCACGAGCCCGCTCCGGCGACGGGCTCCGGCCCCGTCCCGTAGTCGGCCCACACGAGCCGGGGGATGTGATCCAACAGCTCCTTGGCCGTACCGATCAGCGGGAACAGCTCGCTCGGGCGAAGTCGTTTGGACCACACGAGGATGGCCGATCCGTAGAACTGGAAGCCGAAGATGTCGTCGGTCGAGAGCATCCAGTGCATCATGCGCGCGTCGATGAGCTTGAAGGCAGACGCGGGCTGCTCGGCCCTCACGTCGAAGGCTCGATTGAATTTCTCGGACTCGAACTGCAGGTCGCGCCACCCGACTCCGCCGGTCATCATCGACAGGATGCCCGTGCGTTCGACCGTGACCGCCGGTAGGTACGCGGGAATGTCGACGATCACCGCGTTGAGGTGTCTGTACGTCCGAACACCTCTGCTCTCCTCGTAGAACCAGTAGTCGGTTGCTCGGAACGGCATGCCCTTGAACTCACCCCACACGACGTTCTCGCAACCTCGGCCGGCGCCCATCTCCAGGAGTGGGAAGTTGTAATCGTAGAGAAGGCCGAACGGATCGGCGGGGCGGTGCTCGAAGCCGAACTTGCGGGCGAACGCACGTACGCCGAGCTGCCGTCGGTGCCGTCGCATCCCCGAGAACCACCCCAGGAGGGCAAACGCAATCGCAAGACTGGCGAAAGCGAGCAGTCGGTCCATCAGCGAGCACCTCGCGCCTGCACACGACAAGGATTGCCTATCCTGGCCGATGTGCAACAGTCCCGCCCTCGAATCCGGCCCATCTGGGATTCTTCGGTTGCGTGAGGGCTGGTACTTAATGAGTGTGCGGGACCTCGAGATCGAGCTCGCGCTCCGGCGGGGCGAGATCCGGGCCGATCCTTCGACCGCCATCCCCCTCTCGATCGAGGAGGCGCTCGCGTTTAGGGACGCGGGCAACGTGCCGGACGAGCTCGGTCGCTCCTTGCGCCTCGTGGTCACGGTCGGTGGAGGGAGTGCCGCCGACCTGCACGAGAAACGCCTGCGCTGGGAGCCCGACTTCCACGACGCTCCGGACTGGCGAAGGGCGGGCTCGGTCCCGGTGAACGTCGTCACGCTGCGCACGGACGAGGCGCGCGCTGCGGCACCGGGCGCATGGTGGGACGACGCGGACCTCGCCCGCCTCGAGGCCGAGTGGGGCTCGACCGGCATGGTCGCGGGCTTGGCCGTGCCGGCCGAATATCGAAGCTTCGTCTACAAGACCGTGCTCTCGCTCGAGCAGGCGGGCCGGCCGGTGACGGTGGAGTCCGTGCTCGCCTCGGTTGCGCGGTGGTTGAGCCCCGAGCAAGTCGAGGAGCTGCGCCGTGCGCTAGGCGCAAGCGGTTGACGATCCCGCCCATGGGTACGTAACCCATGTTCGGAAATCACAGAATGGAGGCAACGCATGTCGTCGATCGAGCAGTCGATTGAGGTGAACGTCCCCGTAAGCACCGCGTACAACCAGTGGACCCAGTTCGAGGAGTTCCCACAATTCATGGAGGGCGTGGAGCAGATTCAGCAGCTCGACGACTCGAGCCTCAAGTGGGTCGCGGAGATCGCCGGTCAGCGCCGGGAGTGGGACGCGAAGATCACCGAGCAGACGCCGGATCAGCGCATCGCATGGACGAACATCGACGGCCCGACCAACGCGGGTGTCGTCACCTTTCACAGGATCGACGACAACAAGAGCAAGGTCATGCTGCAGATGGAGTACGAGCCCGAGGGCGCGGTCGAGAAGGCCGGCGACGTCCTGGGCATCGTCAAGGGCCGCATCAAGGGCGACCTCGAGCGCTTCAAGGAGTTCATCGAGAGCCGGGGCAGCGAGACCGGCGCGTGGCGCGGAGAGGTCGAGCAGCCGAACACCTAATCGTTTCTCCGAGCTTTCGGGGGCCGGGCCTGAGGGTCCGGCCCCTTTTCTTTGCGCTCCTATCTTATGGGTGACCTTGCCCGTTAGGTTGCGCCGATGAGCTTCGACCCCCGGCGCCAGCGCATCTCCGAGATCGCCTTGATCGGCGTTGCGGCGGTGTGGGGCCTGACGTTTGTCATGGTGCAAGACGCGGTGCGCATCCTGCCCGTCATGTCGTTTCTGGCGTACCGCTTCATCCCGGCCGGCGTTCTCGTTGCGCTGATCTTTCGCGCAGAGCTGAGACGTCTTCCGCTGCGCGGCTGGCTCACCGGAGCGTGGCTCGGCCTCTTCCTCACGAGCGGTTACATCTTTCAAACGGTCGGGCTCGAACGAACGACAGCCGCACACGCCGGGTTCATCACCGGGCTGTTCGTCGTGCTCACGCCGTTGCTGGGGGCGATCTTCCTTCGCGAGGCGGCCGGCGTACCGGCGTGGGTCGCCGCCGTCGGCTCCGCGCTCGGGCTCTATCTCTTGTCGGGGGCCGGCGGCGAGTTCGACCTCGCCGGGGACGGTCTCGTGTTCCTCTGCGCGTGCGCGTTCGCGGCTCATATCCTTGCGACGAGCCGGGCCGTCCGGCGCTACGACGTCGGCGCGCTGCTCGCCGTTCAACTCGCGCTGTGCGGGTTCTTCTGCTTGGGCGTGGCGGCTGTTTCAGGCGACGTCGAGGCTCCGAGCAAAGGGAGCGTTTGGCTTGCGATCTTCGTCACGTCGGTCTTCGCAAGCGCGCTCGCGTTCTTCGTGCAGACCTACGCGCAACGCCATGCACCTGCCGCGCGCACAGCGCTGATCCTCGGCAGCGAGCCCGCGTTCGCAGGTCTGTTCGCGTACCTGATCAAAGGGGAGACGCTGACGGCGCTGGGCTGGCTGGGGGCCGCCCTGATCCTCGTAGCGATATTCACGGTCGAGCTGATGCCCCAGCTCCGCCCCGCCCGCCCGGTGCCAGAGGGCTAGCACATCCGGGTGCCCGAGGCCTAGGCAGTATCGAACAGACGTTCTATACTGTTGAGCTCCATGAACAACGAACGGCTCTTCGAGCTCCGCCGGCGGACCTTCGATACGCCTCACTTCAAGGGGATCGAGTTCATCGAGGTCGAGGCGAAATCGATCATCAACCACGTGCCCGGCAACTACCTGCCGTTCAGCTGGACGATCAACCCGTACAGAGGTTGCAGTCATGCGTGTGGTTACTGCCTGAGTCCCGACACCCCCGTTCTAATGGCGGACGGGCGCACGAAACGCATCGCCGATCTGGAAATCGGCGACGAGATCTATGGGACCGAGCGACGCGGCACCTATCGCCATTACGTCCGCACGAACGTTCTAGCCCATTGGCAGACCGTGAAGCGCGCGTATCGCGTCACGCTCGAGGACGGCACGAAGCTCATTACGAGCGGCGATCACCGTTTCCTGAGTGACCGCGGATGGAAGTACGTGACCGCTGCCGAGCGACCTTTGCAGCGTCCCTTCCTGACGACGAGCAACAAGCTCATCGGTGTGGGTCATCTGGCCGAGGCACCCAAACACGACGACGACTACAAGCGCGGTTACCTCTGCGGAATGATCCGCGGCGAGGGACATGTCTCGCGCGAGGGCTCCGGTTGCCATCGATTCCGATTGGCACTCGTCGATACCGAGGCGCTCGAAAGGGCCAAAGCGTTTCTTTCTGATTTTGGCGTCGCCACGAGAGACTTTGTATTTGACGAGGGGAATCTCTCTCGAAAGAGAGTCTTCGCGATCGATGCCTCGGGCGCGGCTCGCATTGGCGCGATCCGCCGGCTCGTCGGCTGGCCACGCGAGGCATCTGTGAGTTGGACGAAGGGGTTTCTCGCAGGAATCTACGACGCCGAAGGCGGCATGAGCGCGCGTATTCTTCGCATCTCGAATTGTGACCTGGAGATCATCGACCGAATCACCGAGGGGCTACGAGAGTTCCATCTTCCATACGTCGTGGAGACACAGCGAGCGGACTCGCCGAAGCCGATCAAGGTCGTTCGGATCGTGGGCGGGCTCACGGAGAAGTTCCGGTTCTTCCTGACCACCGACCCGGCGATCACGCGCAAGCGGACGTTCGAGGGCACCGCTCTCAAGTCGGACGCGAAGCTCAAAGTCGTCTCGATCGAGGACCTCGGCATCGAGATGCCGATGTACGACATCACCACGGGCGCCGGTGACTTCATCGCCGACGGCGTCGTCAGCCACAACTGCTTCGCCCGTTCGACGCACACGTACATGGACATGAACGCGGGGCGCGACTTCGAGACGAAGATCGTCGTCAAGGTCAATGCTCCGGAGCTACTGAAGAAAGAGCTGCGCGCGAAGCGATGGAAGGGCGAGCACATCGCGATGGGCACCGCGACCGATCCGTATCAGCGCGCCGAGGGCCGCTACAAGCTGATGCCGGGGATCATCGAGACGCTCGCGATGTACCGCAATCCGTTCTCGATCCTCACCAAGGGGACACTGATCATGCGCGATCTCGACCTGCTGATGGACGCCGCGGCGGTGACCGACGTGTCGACCGCGTTCTCCATCGGGACGCTGGACGAGGACGCGTGGCGCAAGAGCGAGCCGGGCACGCCGCATCCGCGCAAACGGATGGAGGCGGTTGCACGGCTCAACGACGCAGGCATCCCGTGCGGCGTGATGCTCGCCCCGATACTCCCGGGCATCAGCGACAGTCGGGACCAGATCAAGGAAGTGATTGCGGCCGCATTCGATGCCGGCGCGACGCACATCTCGCCGATCCTCCTTCACCTCCGGCCCAAGGTGAAGGAGGTCTATATGGAGTGGCTCGGGGAGACCTACCCCGAGCTCGTCGAGCGGTACGAAGCGATGTACGCACGCTCGGCGTACGCACCGAAGGCCGACCAGAAGGACTTGTCGGACATGGTCGCCGAGCTGAAGGACGAGCTCCCGTTCACGCCGCGCAAGCATCGGCAACGCAAGCCGGGTGCACGGTGGAACCACAGCAAGGCGCGGCGCGAGATCGCGTCGCTCAAGGCCGAGCAGCTAAAGCTCGTCTGAGCGCTTTCTTCGTTGGAATTGGACGCTATATGTCTATTTCCAACGAATGAATGCTCGTGGCGGCTTACTTGAAGCGGTACTCCCACACGCCGCGGCCGTAGCTCGCCACGATCATGATGTTCGGATTGCCGGGCTTGAGCTGAAGCGAGACGACGGGCGCGGCTGGTAGGCCCTTTCCGAGCTTGGCCCACTTGTTGCCCTTCAGGTTCTTCGAGATGTACACGCCGAGGTCGTTACCGACGATCAGGTGCTTCCCGCGCCGGATGACGTAGTTGGCCGGCGTGTTCGGGAGGTTCCCGCTGACGCTCTTGAAGCTCGCGCCGGCGTTCGTCGACTTGAAGACGTGGCCCTTGCCGACGTTCAGCGCCTTCTCGCCGACCGCGCCGGGCGCCGCCCACCGCCTGCTCGAGTATCCGGCAAGCGTCAGGTAGATCGTCTTTGGTTTCTTGGGGTCGATCTCGATCGACGTGATGAAGCGGTTGGGCAGGCCCTTCGCTTTTGCGATGTGCCACCCTTCGGGCCCCCCCTTTACGGGAGGCTTCGAGCCGCCCACGTTCGTCGCGACTCCGTTTTTGAACGGAGTCCCCTGCGTGATTACGTCGCACCACCCGCAGAAGCCGACGTACGCCGACTTCCCGTGCAGGTCCACGGCGGAAAGGCGGTTGTCGGGGTCATCGGCCGCGGCAACCGCGTCGGCCACTCCCGGGTTTTTCTGTGTGCCGAGATCGTAGACGCGGCGCCACGTACCGGTGGAGGTCGTCTCGCCCGTCACCGTGACTGCGATGTCCCGGCCCCCGACGATGAGGTGATCCGAGTCGAGCGGATCCATCATGAATGGGGTCGCAAAGGCGGCATTGACGAGGACGGGATTGATGTCGCGCCACGTCTTGCCGCCGTCGATGGTGACCTTCATCGCCCCGTTCGTGTATTCCTCGTACGCGATGTCGCTGTTGTTGGGATCCACCGCCGCATAGAACCCGTCTCCGCCCTCCGTCATGATTTGCTGCCCATTGGGGGTGATCTTCATCTGACCGTTGTCCTGGAGCCCCGCCCACACGGTGCCGTCCTTGGCGATGCGCGCGTCGTAGGGAAGGAGCGTGTTGAATCCGGTCTGTGCGCCGCCGCCCCATTTGCCGTTGTCGAACTCTTCACCCTCGGCGACTGTCTGCTTGTAGACGCCGCCGTCGTTACCGACCATGAGCGTCACGCCGCCTTCGCGATCGGGGATGTAGATGGCACCGTGCTGGTCCGGGTGGGTCGTGGTCGAATCGAAGGGCTCGCGGTCCGTAGGGCAGACCGGCAAACCGGTATCCCGGAACTGACACGCGCCCCAGTACCGACCGATGACCTTGAACTGTGACTTGCCGACCTGCGGCAGCTGCGTCAGCTCGTTTTGCCAGATCTCCTCGATGCCAAAGGTC
>DATBND010000165.1:0-9125 GCA_036554505.1 Actinomycetota bacterium
CGTCAGGACCCGCGGGCGGGTCGAGGTCGACGACGAGGTGGGTAGGCGCATCGAACGCGTGAGCGCGGAACAGGGTTGGGTGGTACTCGACCGCGCGCTGGTTCGCGAACCACAGCAACGTACGGCGGTCGTTGCACAGGGCGTAGCGGACGTCGCGCTTCGAGGTCTCCGACCACAGCGTCGCGGTGCGCACCCAGCCGGGCGTGTACTTGGGAAGGTTCTTCTGCATGAACGGTTGCTGCCCACGGATCGTCCGAATGACCGACAGGGGCCTGCCCGTCAACGCGGGGATGATGCGATCGCTGACGGCGTCGAGGTAGTCGACGAGATCTCGCTTGGTGACCCCGGCGTCCTCGAACAGCGGCTCGTCGAGGTTCGTCAATGACACTCCGTGCCGGGTGTCGTCGCTCATCGAGGGAAGTTACTCGCTCGGCGGCGACCGCAGCTCCCTCGAGGGCGGCCGCTTCCTCGTCGCTGCTGTGCCACGGGCCGTCCACACGACCGGGGCGAGAGAAGGGACACTGTCCGCGTGGCCAAGGCAAAGGCAAGCGAAGAGATCCTCGAGATCGACGGGCACGAGGTCCGGATCACCAGCCCGGACAAGGCGTTCTTCCCGGAGCGCGGAGAGACCAAGCTCGACCTCGTCCAGCACTATCTGCGGTTCGCGGAGCCGCTGATGCGAACGATGGGGGGCCGGCCCTTGCTCCTGCAGCGGTTCCCGAGTGGGGCGACCGGATCGTCCTTCTATCAGAAGCGCGTTCCGGAGTCGGCCCCACCGTGGTTGGAGACGACGATCGTCTCGACTCCGAACGGGACCGAGTCCCGCGCTCTGGTTGCCGCGGACCTGGCGCACATAGCGTGGGCCGTCAACCTCGGGTGTCTCGGGTTCCACGTGTGGCCCTATCTCGCGGTTTCGCCGGACGTCGCCGACGAGCTCCGCCTGGATCTCGATCCGCAACCCGGCACCGACTTCACGCACATCCGTGAAGCGGCGAAGGAGCTGCGGGCTCTGCTCGACGAGCTCGGCGTAGTGGGCTATCCGAAGACGACGGGGAACAAGGGTCTACACGTGTACGTACGGTTGGAGCCGCGCTGGGACTCGTATCAGGTGAGGTCTGCGGCCGTGGCCGTTGCGCGCGAGCTGGAACGTCGTCGTCCCGACATCCTGACCGCCCAATGGTGGAAGGAGGATCGTGGTGAACGGATCTTCGTGGACTTCAACCAGAACGCTCCCCACAAGACGGTGTTCGGAGCGTGGTGCGTACGCGCCCGCGCGGGAGCCCAGGTGTCCACCCCCGTCACATGGGACGACGTCGACGACATCCATCCCGACGAGTTGACGATCGCGTCCCTCCCGGCGCGCATCGACGAGACGGGTGACCCGTGGGTGGACATGAACGACGATCGGCAGTCGCTCGAGCCTTTCCTGGAGATGCACGAACGTGATCGAGCGAACGGGCTCCACGACGCGCCCTGGCCCCCGGTCTACCCGAAGCAGCCCGACGAACCACCCCGCGTCTCGCGAAGCCGCGCCAAGAAAGACTGAGCGCCGGTCGACCACCGATTAGTTTCGCCTCCGGGGGAGGTCGAAGGGGTGATAGAGCGCATTCCTGGAGGACGACAATGAGGAAGATCAGGGCGCAGCTGTTCATATCTCTCGACGGGGTCGTGGACGGTCTCGAGGAGTGGCACTTCGCGTACTTCACCGACGAGATGGGCGCTGCGGTGGGCTCCACGTTCGACGCCAGCGACACGATCCTCTTGGGCCGCAAGACCTACGACAGCTTCGTCGGGGCGTGGCCGGAGCGCGAGGCAGCCGGAGGCGAAGACGCGGAGTTTGCGAAGAAGCTCGGTGACGATCGGAAGATCGTCGTGTCGCGCCAGGCTCTCGAGTTCACGTGGCGCAACTCCGAGCAACTTCGGGGCGAGCTGCCCGAAGCCGTTGCCGCGCTGAAGGAAGAGCCCGGTGACACCCACATCGTCATCTCCGGCTCGATCTCGATCGTTCGCCAGCTGTTGGCCGCGGGCCTGTTGGACGAGCTGCAGCTGCTCGTACACCCAATCGCCGTACGAAAGGGAACGAGGCTGTTCGACGACGCCGAGTCGCCCAACCCGCTGAGGTTGATCTCCTCGGAGGCATTCGAGAACGGCGTTTTGAATCTGCTCTACGCGACGGCGGAGCCGGAGCCCGCGCGGACCTACGACGAGATGAAAGCCCAAGTCCCCAAGCCCGGCGCCGGCGAGTGACGGATGCGCGCGAGCTCGTGCTAGGTCGGGGGGCTCGGGCGAAGGTCCAGTCCACGTAGCAGTTGTGCGTTGGCTGCGACGACGATCGTCGACAACGACATCAAGATGGCGGCGACGGCCGGGGACAGGGTCACTCCGGCCCACGCGAGCACACCCGCGGCGATCGGGATCGCGAACGCGTTGTAACCCGTCGCCCACGCGAGGTTTTGAACCATCTTCCGGTACGAGGCCGTCGACAGCTTGATCACCCCCGCCACGGCTCTCGGGTCGTCGGAGGCAAGGATCACGCCCGCGGACTCGATGGCCACGTCTGTGCCGGCTCCGATCGCGATCCCGACGTCCGCGCGCGCCAGCGCGGGGGCGTCGTTCACTCCGTCGCCCACCATCGCAACGCGGTGCCCGCGGTCTTGTAGCGCGCTGACCTTCGAGTCCTTGTCCTCGGGCAGCACCTCGGCGAAGTACTCGTCGATGCCGAGCTCCGCGGCGACCGCGGCCGCGACTTGCTCGGCGTCTCCCGTGATCATCGCGACCTTCACCCCGAGCCCGTGCAGGGCCTCGATCGCGTAGCGGGACTCGTCGCGCACCCGATCCTCGAGCGCAAACGCGCCCAAGACCTCGGCCTTTTCGAGGAGGAAGAGGACGGCGGCGCCTCGGCTCGTCCACGCGTGGATCTCCTTCTGGAGATCCGAGGGAACGCGCGCGCCTCGCTCTTTCATCAGCGTCGGGCCGCCTACGGCCAGCGTCCTGCCGCCGACGGACGCCTCCACGCCGCGCGCGGTCATGGAACGAAAGTCGCTCGCGGCGGGGACGCCTCCTTTGTCCTGGGCAGCCCGCACGATGGCGCGCGCGAGAGGATGCTCGCTGTCGGATTCGACGGCACCGGCGAGGGCCAGAGCAGCGTCGCGATCGCCGTCGGTCGCTGCCACGCCGGTCACGACGTGGGTGGCGGCGGTCAGGGTGCCGGTCTTGTCGAACAACACGACGTCGACCTCGCGCATCCGTTCGAGCGCGAGCCGGTCCTTCACGAGGATGCCGTTGCGGGCGGACAGCGCGGTCGAGATCGAGATCACGAGAGGTATCGCCAGACCGAGCGCATGCGGACACGCGATGACGAGGACCGTGACGGTTCTCTCGACCGCACCGCGCGCCTCCCCGAAGATCGTCCATGCCACGAACGTGACGAGCCCCGCCGCGGTCGCGACGTAGAAGAGGAACGCCGCCGCGCGATCCGCGAGGGCCTGGGCGCGCGACTTCGAGCTCTGAGCCTCCGCCACGAGGCGTTGTATGCCCGCGAGGGCGGTGTTATCGCCGACCGCGTCGACCTCGATCCGGATCGCCGAGTCGGTCGCGACGGTGCCGGCGGTGACGACGTCTCCCTCGACCTTGGTGATCGGCCGCGACTCACCGGTGAGCATCGATTCGTCCACGGCCGCGCTGCCGTCCACGACGTGACCGTCGGCCGGTATCCGGGCCCCCGAACGCACGAGCACGATGTCGCCCTCGCGCAGCTCGGAAACGGGGACCGTCTCGACGCCGGCGTGGGTCACGCGTTCGGCGTCGTCGGGAAGTAGCTCGGCCAACGCCGCAAGCGCGTTGCTTGCCTGCCCGATCGCCTTCATCTCCTGCCAGTGCCCGAGGAGCATGATCGCGATGAGGGCCGCGAGCTCCCACCAGAAATCGAGTGCGAACGCGCCGAGCTCGGTCGCGACCGACGCGGTGAACGCGACCGTGATCGCGAGACCGATCAGCAGCATCATCCCGGGTTGGCGAGAGCGCGTCTCTTGCACGGCCCCCGCGATGAACGGCCACCCGCCGTAGAGAAAGATCACGGTTCCGAGAACCGGAGGGATCCAGGTGCTGCCCGCGAATCGGGGAGCGGCGTAGCCGAGGAGGTCCTGGAACATCTCGCTGAAGACGACGACCGGCAGCGCGAGCGCCAGCGTCACCCAGAAGCGGTCACGAAACTGCGCGGGGTCGTGATGGCTGTGGTCGTGACCCTCGTGGCCGCCCTGCCCGTGGGGGCCCTCGTGGCCGTCATGAGCGTCGTGCCGGGAGTGGTCGTGGTGCTCGGGCAGGCGGGTGGCCAGGGCCGCGTCGCCGTGAGTCTCGCTCAGCTCGTCCTCCTGGTGCATCGTCGTCCTACCTCTATGATCGTTTGACGTACCATACCCCCCCAGGGTATATAGATGTCAACCCACTAGAGCTCAGGAGGCCCGCATGAGGGGGTATTACGAGGGCAAGGAGGAGCTGCTGGCACGGCTCCGGCGGATCGAGGGTCAGGTCCGGGGCCTGCAGCGGATGGTCGACAACGACGACTACTGCATCGACATACTCACGCAGATCACGGCCGCGTCCAACGCGCTGAAGAAGGTGGCGATCGGACTGCTCGACGACCACATCCGGCATTGCGTTGCACAGGGGACGGAGGAAGGTAAGGACATGGTGCGCGAGGCAACCGCGGCCATCGAGCGACTCGTAAGAGCGTAGGGAGGACACTATGACGACACGCATACAGGTTCCGGATGCATCGTGCGGGCTCTGCAAGAGCACCATCGAGTCGGCGGTCGGCGCCGTAGGCGACGTCACGCTCGCCGAGCTCGATCTCTCCACGAAGACGTTGACCGTCGAGCACGACGCGTCTATGGACATAGGCCAGGTGACGAGCGCCATTCGCGAGGCGGGCTACACACCCGAGCGCGTGGGCTAGACGCATCGTAGAGAAATCGTGCGAACGTCGATCGTCAGGGGGCGTCTCGAATGAAGCCGCGGCTCGAAAGTCCATCTCCTGTCGTAGACCTGCAACCGGGCGGGTCCTTCGAGCTCCGCGTCCACCCCGTCACCAAGCGCATCGGCGAGGCTGATTTCGCAATGTTGTCCTACAACGGGTCGATCCCGGGGCCCACCTTGCGCGTGCAACAGGGATCCGAGGTCGAGGTGGTCGTCCACAACGACACGGACATGGAGACGACGGTCCACTGGCATGGGCTTCGCCTCGAGAACCGGTTCGACGGCGTGCCGCACGACACCCAGTCTCCGATCCCTCCCGGAGGGCGATACACCCATCGGTTGACCTTCCCCGACGCAGGTCTGTTTTGGTACCACCCGCACATGCGCGAGGACTTTGCGCAGGAGATGGGCCTCTACGGAAACATCCTCGTCGAGCCCGCCGACCCGTCGTACTGGCCCCCGGCGGATCGGGAGGTGCTTCTCACCCTTGACGACATCCTCATAGAGGACGGGGAGATCGCCCCGTTCGATCCCCATGAGTCGAACTTCACGGCGATGGGCCGTTTCGGGAACGTCTTGCTGATCGGTGGGGAGACGCTGCAAGCGCTACGTGTCGGGCTCGGCGAGGTCGTGCGGTTCGGCTTTACGAACACCGCCAACACTCGGGTCTTCAGAGTCGCGGTTCCGGGAAGCCGCATGAAGCTCGTGGGTGGTGACGGCGGCCGTTACGAGCGTGAGGAGTGGGTGGACGACGTCGTCGTCGCGCCCTCGGAGCGCGCGATCGTGGACGTCCACTTCACCGATCCGGACATGTTCTCGGTGGAGCATGTGACGCCCGGGAAGACATACCTGCTGGCAAACGTCTCGGTGACGGATGCTCTGGTCGGTGGAGGCGCAGCCCCGCGCTTTCAGACGTTGCGCGCCAACGCCGACATGCGTGCCGAACGCGACCGCGTTGCCCCATATCTGGACGCGCCGCCCGACAAGACGCTGGCGCTCGTCGCGGAGATGGACGTCGCCGAGCCGGGAGCTGCCGGCTCGCTCTATACCTGCCCGATGCACCCGGAGGTCGTCGCGGAGGCGCCCGGGAAATGCCCGCAGTGCGGGATGAAGCTCATGCCGTCGGATAAGGTCGCTGCGGCCGTGGCCGAGCACCAACCCGCAGCAGGTGGCCACGGACACCACGATCATTCGGAGGCGATGGCGGACGGCATCGAGTGGGAAGACCTCATGCCGGAGGTCAACCGGGAGACGACGCCGGCGAACATGCGATGGAAGATCGTCGATCGCGGCACCGGGAAGGCGAACGCGGACATCGATTGGACGTTCGCGGCGGGCGATCAGGTCAAGATCCGTCTCGTCAACGAGATGGAGTCCGACCACCCGATGCACCATCCCTTCCACGTGCACGGCGAGCGCTTCCTGATCCTGTCGAGGAACGGCACGCCGGAAGAGAACCTCGTGTGGAAGGACACCGTGCTGATACGGACTGCAGAGGTCGTAGACATCCTGATGGACGCGTCCAACCCGGGCCTGTGGATGGCGCACTGCCACATCGCCGAGCACATGGAGGCCGGGATGATGTTCAGCTTTCGAGTGCGCGGGGTGACCGAAGCTAACGATCGACCGGCGCCAGCGCTTTGACGTAGAGCTCCTTGGCCTGGCGGACCGTGCGTTCGAGCATCTCGTCGTCGGCAAACGCGATCGCGTGCCCGATGGACGTGATGGCCGAGAGGTTCAGCATGTAGGCAGCCATCTCGGGATCGGCGGTAGCTATGTATCCAAGCCTGACTCCCTCGCGGATGACATCGGCCAGCACCTCGGTGAGACCCCCGGCCAGGATGCGGTCGTCCGACGCGATGCCGGCCCGGCCGATATTGCCGGCCATTACCTCGCAGACGTCGCGGCGCGCGACGCCATAGTCGACGATTCCGTCGACGAGGCGTTCGACCACCTCCTCGTACCCGACGACGTCCCCTCTCGCGTCCTCTTCTCTGAGCACCGCCTGGGCGATCTCCGCGAAGCGCTCGAGGAGCCCTGCTTCGAAGTCCTCTTGTAGGGCGGCGAGGATCGCTTCCTTGGACGGGAAGTAGAGGTAGACGGTGCCGGCCGCCATCCCGGCCGCGCGGGCGATCGCGGGGACCGGCGTCGCGAGGAAGCCTCGCTCACGGAAGAGCTCGATCGCGGCGTCGAGGATCTCGCGGCGGCGTTGGTCCGGGGGCTTCCGGACCCTCGGTCGCCTCGCCTGATCGAGGGCGCGAGCGCCCTGTTCCGGCGCGGAGGGCGCGCCGGCGGGGTGGTGTCGAGCGCTCGGTCCCATCGCACGGATGCTACCAAAACTGAATGGCGTTCATTCGGATATAGTGAACGCCATTCATTAGCGGACGGACCGGTGATGACGAACGGGGGACGAGGGATGGTGGCACCGCCCGGCCCGGGCCCGGCGTCGACGGTCGACGTGGCCATCGTCGGGAGCGGCTTCGGGGGCATCGGCATGGGCTACCGCCTCAAGCAGGCAGGCATCCACGACTTCGTCATCCTCGAGCGCGCGGAAGGGGTGGGCGGAACGTGGTGGTGGAACACCTACCCGGGGTGTCAGTGCGACATCCCCTCGCACCTCTACTCGCTGTCGTTCGCCCTCAACCCGGCGTGGTCGCGGACATATCCGCTTCAGGAGGAGATCCGGGATCACCTGGAGCGAACCGCGGTCCGCCTCGGGCTCATGCCTCACATGCGCTTTCGCCACGACGTCCAATGGGTCCGATGGGACGACGAGCTCCGGCTCTGGCACATCGCCACCTCCCGAGGGGCGCTGACAGCGCGCGTCGTCGTCGGTGCCGCGGGCACCTTCACGGAGCCGCGCGTTCCGAACATCCGGGGTCGAGAGACTTTCGGGGGACATGCGTTCCACTCGGGACAGTGGGACCATTCCGTCGCGCTCGCCGGCAAGAGGGTCGCGGTCGTCGGCACCGGCGCGTCGGCGATACAGATCGTCCCGAGCATTCAGCCGGACGTGGAACGGCTCTACGTCTTCCAACGAACGCCTCCCTGGGTGATGCCGCACACCGACCGGCCGATCACGTCCGTCGAACGATGGCTCTTCGAGCGGCTCCCGGTCCTGCAACGGATCCCGCGCGCGTTCGCGTATCTGCTGCGCGAGTGCGCTAGTCCCGCGTTCACCCGGCACACCCGCTTGCTCGCTCCGCTCGAGTGGCACGCGCGGCGACACATGAGAAGACAGGTCAAGGACCGCGGCCTGCGCAAGAGGCTCCTGCCGAGCTACCGGATCGGCTGCAAACGGATCCTTCTTTCGAACAAGTGGTATCCGGCGCTCCAGGAGGCCAATGTCGAGCTCGTGACCGAGCCCATCTCCGAGATCACGCCGCGCGGCATACGCACGCTCACGAGTGAGGTGGAGCTCGACGTCGTCGTCTACGCGACGGGTTTCGCAGTCACGGAGGTGCCGTTCGCGCGCAGGGTCGTCGGCAGGGACGGCCAGACGCTGAGTGAGGTGTGGGAGGGCAGCCCCCGGGCGCACAAGAACTCGACCGTCCCGGGGTTCCCCAACTTCTTCTTGGTGCCGGGGCTGCAAACGGGCTACAGCTCGCAGGTGTTCATGATCGAGGCACAGCTGCGTTACGTGGTCGAGGCTCTCGTCGCCATGCGCGAGCGAGGAGCTCACGCCATCGAGGTTCGGCCCGAAGCCTTCCGGAAGTGGAACGACGCCGTTGCGCGCCGGATGCCGAGAACGGTGTGGAGCTCGGGTGGCTGCGTGAGCTGGTACCTCGACCGGCACGGGCTCAGCACCCCGGCCTGGCCCGACTTCACGTGGAAGTTCCGCAAGGAGACGCGCGAGTTCGACCTCGCTTCCTACAGCGCGCTCGGCTAGCAGTCGCCACCGCCACCACCCCCGAAGTCACCAACTCCGAAGTCACCGCAGTCCATGAACCCGTCCGTCGACCCCTCGTACGAGACGAGGCCTTCGCCGCCGCTTTCGATGCCTGCCGCGTACACGCGTCCGCGCCGGGACCGGAGCGCCGACAGCGCCAGGCTCAACATCGCGACGACGGTGACTGCCGCGGCCACGCCGGGACCGAGCACTTGCGCGACCACGGCAACCATCACCATGAACCCGACAACGGTTAGGAGAC
>DATBND010000182.1:0-14327 GCA_036554505.1 Actinomycetota bacterium
TGCTCATCGACGTCGACCATCTCGACCGGATGAACGAAGCAACGTCGCGCGACGCGGGCGACGAGTTCCTACGCGCGGTGGCCGAGCTGCTTCGCTCGAACCTGCGGTCGTCCGACGCCATCTATCGCTACGATGGCGACGAGTTCGCCGCCGTCCTTCCCGACACCGACGTGTCCGCCGCATTCCTAGCCGCCGAGCGCTGTCGCCAGGCCGTGCGCGCCCTCCAGGGCCCGTTCGGTCACGGAACGCTCTCGATCGGCATCGCCGAGCTGTCCGGCCCCCAGGGCCCCGAGGAGGTCGTCGCCAAAGCCGAGATCGCCCTGTTCCGAGCGAAGGAGTCCGGCGGCGATAGATCGTGGAGGGCGGACGACCCGCGGCGCCACGGGCTCAATCCCATCGCGCTCTCCGAGGAGCTCACCGAACGCGAGTGGTCGGTCCTGTCACACCTCGCCAATCGCCGGACCGAGACCGACATCGCGCGCCGGCTCGGCATCGCGGCCGGAACCGTCCGCAGCCACAAGGCCCGCATCAGGCGCAAGCTCCACGTCGATCCCGACATGCGACTCGCCGAGTTCGCCCGCGCCCACTTCCGCGAGCTCGTGTCCCGCCTCGACCGCATCGACTTCCCGGTGTAGTACGCCGCGATCGTCGAGACGATCGCGGGGGTGACTAGCGCGACGGGCCGACGGTCTCTGGGCGTAGCTGTTGGATCGTCGAGACGATCGCGGCGTAGCAATCAGGTAACCGTGTCCAGGTAGCCGTCGAGCAGCTTCTGGCCGACGGCTATCGCGATGATCGTTCCGGCCGCGAGGAACGGCCCGAAGGGGATCTTCATCTTCCGCCCCTGCTTGGTTATCGCCATTGCGATCAGCCCGATCACGCCGCCGAGCACGAACGACAGGAACATCCCCACCGGAACGAGCCCGGTGCCGCCGGTGTACCCGAGGAACGCGCCCAGCACGAGCGCAAGCTTTACGTCGCCGAGCCCCATGCCCTTCGGATAGAGGAACGCGACGACGAACAGGAACCCTCCGAAGATCAGCATCCCGAACGCGGCGCTGCGAAGGCGCCCGAGGTCCGAGTCGACGGCGGCGGCGACCACGAGGCCGGCCCACCCCGCCAGGAACGTCGGGTACACGATGCGATTCGGCAGCAGTTGGTGCTCGAGGTCGATGACGGTGAGCACGACGAGAGCCCAGAAGAAGCCGGCGAACACGACCGCGGTCACGGTGAGCCCGAACTTCCATGCAGCGAGCGCGAACAACGCGCCCGTGGCGAGCTCCGTCAGCGGATAGCGCGGCGAGATCCTCTCTCCGCAATTGCGACATCTGCCGCGCAGCACGACCCAGCTGATCACCGGGATGTTCTCGAACGCAGTGATCGTCTTGCCGCACCGAGGGCACTTGCTCCGCCCGGTGACGATCGACTCACGCTGAGGGACGCGGTACGCGACGACGGTCGCGAAGCTCCCGAAGATAAGGCCGAGGATCGCCGCGAAGGAAGTCAGGAGGGCGTCGTGCGCGCCCACTTACTCGGGATCGCCGATGTGCTGCTTGATCCGCCCCAAGAGGGTGTCGGCCTCGAACGGCTTCATGATCACGTTGTCGGGGCCGATCTGGTCGTCGAAGATCTCGTGTGCGTCGGGCTTGCCGGTGACGACGACGATCGGGACACCGGCGGTCGCCGGATTCTGCTTCATCTCGTCGAACATCCGGCCCCCGGAGACGTCCGGCATCATGAGGTCCAACAGGATGAGGTCGGGCTTGCGGAACTCGGCCTTGGCGAGGCCCTCGAGCCCGTCGCGCGCCTCCATGACCTGGTAGCCCTGCTGCTCGAGGATGAACTTCTCGAGCTCGCGCACGGCCTCTTCGTCCTCGACGATCAGCACGGTCTTCGGCATGGCCGAAACGGTACCAACTAATCCGTCCCGGCCCCGGTTTGCCCCGGATGAGGCCACGGGCGTCGGGAACGTTCGCCGACCGCCAGTCACCCCCGCGATCGTCTCGACGATCGCGGCGTAGCAAAACGACGATCGCGGCGTAGCAAAAAAGAGGAGGCCCGGGGTGGGCCCGGGCCTCCTCTTGGTGAACCGCTCGTTATGGGCGTCTTAGTTCGTGACGCCCTTGACCGCGTCCTTGACCTTCTCGCCCGCCTGCTTCAGGTTCCCCTTGGCCTGGTCGACCTTGCCCTCGCCCTGGAGCTGCTCCTTGTCGGTCGCGTCGCCGACGCCTTCCTTGACCTTGCCCTTGAGCTCCTCGACCTTGTTCGAGACCTTGTCCGACTCGGACATCGAAACCTCCTTATGTGGATGACGACGAGTAGTTACCCACCCAGAGGAGACGGCGAACTTCCGCCTGGCGACCTGCGAAGACAGTTTTGCTCTGCGTCTCGCCGAGCCGACCCGCTGTTGGCCTGACCTGGCGGCGCGGGGTTACTCCCAGAGCCCCCGGACGGGAGCGACGGGCGCGGCCCGGCCGGCGACCGCGTCGATCATCGACACGACGCGCACGGCGGCGCGCACGTCGTGAACGCGCACGATCGCGGCTCCGGCCGCGGCCGACAGCGCGACGAGCGCGAGCGTTCCCTCGAGACGCTCGTTCAGAGGCAGCCCGAGCGTCTCCCCCACGACGTCCTTGCGCGAGGGCGCGACGAGCACGGGCCACCCGGTGGCGACGATCTCGGCGAGCCGGCGCATCAGCTCGAGCGAGTGGAACGTCGTCTTTCCGAAGTCGAGGCCGGGATCGACGACGATGCGGTCGCGCGGCACGCCGTCGGCCTCCGCCCTCGCGGCGAGCGCCTCGCACGCGTCGATGACGGCTTTCACGACGTCGTCGTAGCGAGGGTTGCGCGGCCGTCCCCTGACCTGTCCTCCGTGATGCATGACGACGAGTGCCGCGCCCGCCTCCGCGCAGACGCCCGCAAGCGCCGCGTCGGCGAGCCCGGTGACGTCGTTGACGATCGCCGCGCCCGCCTCGATCGCGCGCCGCGCCACCGAAGCCCGGCCGGTCTCGACCGAGAGCGGCACCTCGACGCGCGCTCCGACCGCCTCCACGAGAGGCACCAGCCGCTCGAGCTCCTCGGCCTCGGTCACGTCGTCGCCCGGCCCGGCCTTCACCGCGCCGAGATCCAGGAGGGCCGCGCCCTCGTCGACGAGTCGCTCGGCGAACGCGACCGACTCGGCGAGATCCATCCGGCCCCCGTCGTAGAACGAGTCCGGCGTCCGGTTGACGATCCCCATCACGAGGCACCGTCCGAGCTCGACCTCACCACGGGAATGCCGCAGGACGCTCACTCGACCACCACCGGCGCGATGCGCGTCGCGCGCGTCACTTGGTAGATGCCGAACAAGATCGCGGCGCCTCCCGGGTAGACGAGCGCGGACGGGACCTCCGAGAAGAGCAGGTACGCAAGGATCGTCGCGACGATTGGCTCCGCCATGATGCTCATCGAGACCGTCGTAGCGTCGATGTCCGCGAGCACGAAGTTGATCACGGTGTGCCCCAACAGTTGGGGGCCGACGACGAGGCCGGCTATCGCCCACCACGTCCCGGCGGGATAGCCGGTCAGCTCGGTGCTCTGCGCAACCGATGCCACGAGGAGGAGCGCCGCCGCGACCCCGTAAGTGACGACCGCGTACTCCAGGATCCCGAGGGTCTGGCGAGACCGCTGCCCCGCGAGCACGTAGCCGGCCGCGCCCGCGCCGCCGGCGAGCGCGAGCGCGTCTCCGGTCAACGACTGGCCCCCGAGGTCCCCGCCGCCGACGAGCGCGGTGCCGACCAGGCCGAGGCCGATGCCGGTCCACACGAGCCGGCCCTGCGCCTCCTTGAAGACCACGGATTGCGTCAGCGCGACGAAGATCGGGGTCGTCGACACGAGGACCACCGACGCGGCCACCGACGTGTACTCGAGCGACGCGATCCACGTGGCGAAGTGGACGGCGAGGAACACACCCGCAACCGCCGGAAGCACGAACGCGTCGCGGGGCATAGTCCGCAGCTTGGGCCACGCGAACGGAAACAGCACGACCGCCCCCAGCGCGCAGCGCCACCAGGAGATCGCGAGCGCGTCTGCCCCCGATGCATAGCGGATGAGTATCGGCGACACCGAGGCCGCGCCGACGCCCACCATCAGCCATAGGTAAGGGGTGGGCAGGCCGGCGCGCGCGGCGCCCTCGGTGGCGGCCCCGGCGGTCTTCACGACCACGTAGCCTAATGGGCCGTGTCCTCCGAGAGACCCCTAGTCGGCGTCGGCGCGGTCGTCGTGCGTGACGGCGCGCTGTTGATGGTCCAACGCGGAAAGGAGCCCTACCTCGGCCGCTGGTCGGTGCCGGGGGGAACGCTCGAGCTGGGCGAGCACCTCACCGAGGCGGCGCGGCGCGAGGTTCTGGAGGAGACCGGCGTCGACGTCGAAGTGGGCGAGCTACTCGGCATCCTCGAGTGGCCGGGCACGCCCCACTACGTCATCCTCGACTACGTCGCCACCCCGAGGGGAGAGGACGAGCCGCGTCCGGGGGGCGACGCGTCCGCGGTTCGGTGGGTCCCGCTTGACGAGATCCCCGCGCTCGAGTGCACCCCTCGGTTCGTGGAGACGCTGCGCGGATGGGGCGTGCTAACAGACGAATAGAGCGACCTTGTCGTTCTCGCGTATGCGCGTCCCCGCGATGGGATCTGTCTCCGCGACGATGGTGCCCCCCGTACAACCCTCGACGACCTCCACGCGCAGGCCCATGCCCTCGAGCTGCGCGCGGGCGGAGTCGACGGACATGTTGCGGACGTCCGGCATAGTCAGCTCTTCGAAGCGCGGGCCCGCCGACACGATGACCTCGATGGGCGAGCCCTCGGCGATCGCCGAGCCTCCCGGCGGGTTGGTGCCGATCACGACCCCCTCTTCGACCGTGTCCGAGTAATCGGTCGTCATCTCCGCCGCGAACCCCGCCGAGCGAAGCGTGCTCTTGGCCTCGGACGGGCTCATGCCGGCGACGTCCGGCAACGACAGCGTCTCGGGGCCCTTGCTCACGACCAGCGCAACCGAGCTCCCCAACGGGAGCTTGCCGTCCGTGGGGCTTTGCTCGATCACGGTCCCGGCGGGCTCGGTCGAGTACGCGCGCTCGACGCCTCCGACCTTGAAGCGGCTCGCCTTGAGCTGCGTGGTCGCGGCCTCGAGCGTCGCCCCGACGACGGACGGGACCTCCCAGCGCGGCGGACCGGACGACACGACGACCTTTATCGTCATCCCCTCTTTGAGGACGCCGGAGTCGGGGTCCTGCGACAGGATCGCGCCGCGCTTGATGTCCGGATGGTGCCGCTTGTCGACGACCTCGACCTTCAGGTCGAGCCCCTGGGCACGGTTGAGCGCACGCTGCTTGGACAGTCCGACGAGAGACGGCACCTTCACCGAGCGCGGCTCGAGGAACGTCCCGACCGCCTGGCTCGCGCCGGCCAGAAGGGCGATCGCCAGGGCAACCACTATCAGCCGCCGCACGAGCACGCGGCGCGTGCGCCCACCCCTTCGATGCTCGTGCCGGTCGCCGAGCGACGTCGGCTCCATGTCCATGAGCCTGATCTCGCCGGTGACGTCGTGCAGCAGCTCGTCCAACGAAGGTGCATCGGGCAATGACCTCACTCCGGCCCGGCGCAGTGCCTGGGCCATGTCCGACGCGTCGTCCCACCGCTCGCGCGGGT
Source organism: Actinomycetota bacterium (assembly GCA_036554505.1). Classification (GTDB taxonomy): domain Bacteria; phylum Actinomycetota; class CADDZG01; order CADDZG01; family WHSQ01; genus DATBND01. The sequence goes on from DATBND010000182.1 coordinate 5,682, forward strand.
CGATCGCACACGCGCGCGCAACGATCTCGTCGATGTCGCCCGAGAGCCCGGGCACCTGCTCGGACGGCGGAGCGAGCGGTTCTTCGGCGCGACGGCGTAGCAGCTCGGCCCCCGAGCCCTGGTGCGGGGGCGTGCCGGTGACGAGCTCGTACAGCATCGCTCCGGCCGCCCATATGTCGGCCGCCGGCCCGGCGTGGCCCCCGCGCGCCTGTTCCGGCGCGAGATAGCGCAGCGTGCCCGGGATGACCCCGCCCGGAGCGGTCCGATCGGAGTCGGCGACCGCGGCGATGCCGAAGTCGGCGACCTTGACCTTGCCTCCCGGCGCGATCAGGACGTTCTCGGGCTTGACGTCGCGATGGACCAGGCCGCTCTCGTGCGCGGCGGCGAGTGCCTCGCACACGTCCGCGACGATGGACGCGGCTTGGGCCGGCTCGAGCCGCCCCCTTCCGACGAGCACGTCGCGGAGATCGGTCCCCGGGACGAACTCCATGACCATGTAGTAGGTGCGCTCGGATTCCTCGCCCCAGTCGTAGACGGCGACCACGTTCGGATGAGTCAGGCGCGCCGCGGCCCGCGCCTCGGCCTTGAAGCGTCCGACGAGCTCCGGGTCGTTCGCGAGACCCGGCTGGAGGACCTTCACGGCGACGGCGCGGTCGAGCAACAAGTCGTGCGCGCGATAGACGTCGCCCATCCCTCCACCGGCGACGCGGGCGACGAGCCTGTAGCGGTTCGAGAACGTCTCCCCGACGAGGTCGCGCATCAAGCGCACGAGGCGTCTCCCATCTACTCGCCCTGCCGGAGGTGGTAGTCGAGCCGCTGGGTCAGCACCGCGATGTCGCGCGACGCGCTCTGGGCCGTCGCGAGCGCGCTCGACGCAGAGCTGGAGGCGTCGCCGGCCGACGCACGCAGGTTGCCGAGCGACTCCCACAGGCGCGTGGTCGCCTTGTCCAGACGGTCCGACAACGCGGCCCCCTTCCGGCGCGCGTCGTCGAGCTTTGCCTGGAGGGTGTCGACCTGGGCCTCGAGGTCCTCGACGGCCTCCAGCGACCGCTCGGCGGCCGCGGCCGCGTCGTCGGCCTTCCGGACGAGAGCGGCATCGTCGGACGCTGACCCCGCCCCGCACGCGGGCAGGACGAAAGCGACGGACACCGCCGCGGCCATCACGCGCATAGCGAAGATCGTCACATGAGCCTCCCCGGCCCCCCTGGATATTTTCATTCTCTCCAGGCTCAGAATTTAACAGACGTCACAGTAATTAACATAGCTATCTGAGGCGGGGACCGCCTCGTAAACTCCGGGCCCCCGGACGCCGATTCTCAGACGATGAAGATCCTTCTGGTGGACGACAACGCCCCGATCCGCCACAACCTGCGCCAGCTTCTCGAGATGCATTCCGACGTCGAGATAATCGGCGAGGGCGTCAACGGCGCGGAGGCGGTGAAACGGGCGGGCGAGCTACACCCGGACGTCGTCCTCATGGACATGAACATGCCGGTCATGAACGGCGCCGAGGCCACCAAGCTCATCAAGGACGAGAACCCCGACGTGAAGGTGCTGGCGCTTACCGCGTTCGGCGACATGTCGCTCGTGTCCGAGATGGTCAAGGCCGGCGCGTCGGGATATCTCCTCAAGGGGGGCTCGTCCAAGGAGCTCCTCGAGTCGCTTCGATCCGTCGCCCAGGGTGGCGGGGCGCTCGACAAGGAGGTCACCCGCGACGTCATCGAGGACATGGCGGACCTCTACCGGAAAGAGCAAGAGCGCGCGAACGCCCTTGCCGAGCTCGACCGGATGAAGACCGAGTTCATCTCCGTCGTGTCGCACGAGCTCCGGACCCCGCTTACGTCGATCAAGGGCGGCGTCTCGACGCTCTCGGTGAACTACGACCTGCTGACACGGGACGAGCAGCTCGAGCTCCTCGCGCTGATCTCGCGCCAGTGCGACCGGTTCGGCCGTCTGATCGACCAGATCCTCACCGTGTCGGGTATCCAGCGCGGCGGCGTCGGCCTGCGGCCGTCGGTCTTCTCGCTCGGGATGGTCGGGCGCGAGGTGTCGAAGCTCCTGAGCTCTGCGGCGTACGGGCGCGACCTCCGGCTCGAGGTCGACGAGATCGAGGCGTCCGGCGATCTCGAGCGGACGCGTGAGGTCGCGCTGGCGCTGCTGCAGAACGCGCTGACCTTCACCACGGGCGCGGTCACGCTGAGGACCTCGAAGCACGGCGACTGCGTGTCACTGTCGGTCATCGACGAGGGGCCGGGGATGGAGCGCGCGAAGATCGACCAGCTGCTCGCCGGCCCGTTCGTCCAGGGTGACTCGTCCAACACCCGCACCGTCGGAGGCCTCGGCCTCTCGCTCTACATCGCTCGCCAGGTGCTCGACGCCTCGGGGGGCCGCCTCGAGGTCGAGACGAGCCCCGAGGCGGGTTCGACGTTCACGATGGTCCTGCCGGCCGCGTCCTGACGCGCGCCTTAAGAGCGCGTGAACTCGAAGACCCGGACCTGACCGCCGAAGCTCCCTCGCTCCGACGCACTGAACCCCGATGCGGAGAGCCGCTCGGCAAACCAGCCGCTATGAGATTCGGCTCCGCGCGTGACGAGCACGAAGCTGGACGTTCGCTCCATGCGTTCGGCGATCTCCTCGATGTACGCGGTCGTGTCCTTGTCTTCCCCGAAGGGCAACGGGTATATGGGGTCGCCGTCGAACGGGTAGGCCGCCGTGGGCGCGTTCAGATACGACGCCTTCTCGGGGTCGCGTAGCCAGTCCGCCTGCTTCGCCTCGATGAATCCGGAGTAGAGCAGGACGGGCGTTGTGGAGGACGTCACGATCTCGCGCTCGAGCTCGGCGGCGGCACGCCAGTCCTCGGTCGTGTGAGTCGCCGAGAAGAAACGCGTCATTGCGTAGACCCCGAAGCCCGCGACTAGCAGCAGTTGGGGCCAGATGTTGCCGAGGCGCCGGACGACGGCCCCGATCAAGAGCGCCGCCGCGGGGACGATCGACAGGAAATACCTCGGGACCATGAGATCGGTCGAGGTCAGCTCGGTCAGCAAGACCAGCGTGACGAATGGGAGCGTGAACCACGCGACCACGAACGGAAGGCCACCGTCCTCGGCCTTCCATGCCCTGACGCGCGGGGGCCAGAACAGACACGCCAGAGCAAACCCGGCAACGAGCAACACCGCCAACGACTCGGGAAATAGCGCGCCGAGTATCTGACGAGTCGTCTGCGGATACGGGTTCGACAGCACACCTCGCTCGGAGGCCACGCGCAGCAGGATGGGGACGGCGGGGATGAGGAGCACGGCGGTCGTTCCGTACACATAGGCGAGCTGCTTCCCGCGCACCGGAGACCGCCGCCCGAGTCGGAACAGCAGCACCAGCCCCTGCGCGAGGAGCGCGAGCGCGAAGAGATAGTGGAGATAGATCGTCGCGGCGAACGTCAGCGCGTAGACGATGCCGTCTCTCGTGCGGCCGCTGTCCAACCAGTTCAGTAGGGCCAGCGCGCTGCCGACCAGGGCCGCGATGGCGAGCGCGTACGGACGAGCGTCGGACGCGGCAAAAGTGATGGCGGGAACGGCGACGAAGATGCCCGCTGCGATCGCCCCGGCCCCCGCGTCGAAGAGCCGCCGCCCCAAGCGGTACAGCAGATAGGCGGCAGCACCCATGCCGGCGAGGGAGGGCAGACGAAGGGCGAGCTCGGTCGTGCCGAGCAGCGCTCGGATCGGCCACAGGAGCGCGTAGTAGAGGGGCGAGCCCCCCTGGTAATCGAGCGTGTGGCCGAGCGACTCGAGAAAGCTCCCTTGCAGCAGCCATACCGTGCCCGTCTCGTCGAGCCAGAGTGATGAAGTGGTCTGTGGGAGCCAGAGACGCGCGATGACCGTGACCACCACGGCGGCAACCCCCGCTGCAGCGAGCGGGCTCCACGACGGGATCGTTTGGCCGCCCGCGCCCGTTTCGCTCTCTTCGGTTTGTGAGTCCTCAGGCATGGAAGGTGACGCCCTTTGCGAGGGCGACGAGGATCGACGCCTTCAACTTGCTGGGCGGGGTCCCCGCGTCCGTCCACCATCCGCTCAAGACATCGAACGACATGTCACCCGCCGCGGCGTACGCGTTGTTGACGTCGGTTATCTCGAGCTCGCCCCGGGCCGAGGGGACCAGGCCGTCGACGATCTCGAAGACGCGCTCGTCGTACATGTAGCAGCCGGTGACGACTAGGTCGGTGGCCGGCTCCTCCGGCTTCTCGACGATCGACACGATGCGCTCACCGTCGATCGTCGCGACGCCGAACCGCCGCGCGTCCTGCAGGGCCACGCGCTTCAGCAGGAGCTTCGCGCCGGAGGGCTGTTCCCGGTACGCCTCGACGTAGGGCCGCAGGTCTTCTTGGAAGATGTTGTCGCCGAGGATGACGACGATCCTGTCCGAGCCGACGAATGGCGCAGCTTTTGCAAGCGCGTCGGCGATGCCGCCCTCCCCCTCCTGCTGGGCGTACTCCACGCTCACCCCGAGCGCGCTGCCCTCGCCGAGCAGATCACGGAACTGGTCTATCTCCCGGCCGGTGACGAGCACCATCTCGGTGATCCCGGCCGCGGCCAAGGTCTTGATCGGATAGAAGACCATCGGCTCGTCGAAGACGTCGAGCAGGTGCTTGTTCACGACCTGTGTGACGGGGTGGAATCGGGTGCCGAGTCCGCCCGCGAGGACGACGCCCTTCACGACGACCCACCCACGTACGCGCGCACCGCGTCCCTCCAATCCCGAAGCGGTACACCCCACGAACGCGCGCGCTCGAGCGCAAGGGTGCTGTTGCGGGGGCGAGGCGCAAGGGGACGCGTCGAGGCGCGCTCGTACGCGTCGGTCATGACTCGTTCGACGGGGACGGAAACGTCGACTGCCGCGATCGCTTCTTCGGCGAGATCCGCCCACGAGCACGGTTCGCCGTCCCCCGCGACGTGGACCGTCCCAGTTGCTCCGACTCCGACTAGGTGAGCGAGAGAGCGCGCGAGGTCTCGTGCCGATGTCGGCCGCCCGATCTGATCGCCCACGACGCGAAGGTCGTTGCCGGCGCGCGCCGCCGCGAGGATGGTGGCGACGAAGTTGCGGCCGCGGCCGAACACCCACGACGTCCTGACCACGAGGTTGTCGGGCGAGCTCGACACCGCGTCCTCGCCCTCCGCCTTCGAGCGCCCGTACACGTTGATCGGATTCACGTCGTCGCCCTCCACGTACTCGCCTTCCTTAGTACCGTCGAAGACGTAATCGGTCGAGACGTACACCACCCGCGCGCCGGATCGTGCCGCCGCGCGTGCCACGTTGCGCGTGCCCTGAGCGTTCACATTAAAGGCGCGGTCCGGCCGGGCCTCGCATTCGTCGACGTTCGTGTAGGCGGCCAGATGCACCACCACCCCGGCCCCTTCTAGCGCACGGACGACCGCGTCGTCGTCGGTGACGTCGAGCGTGCTCTTGGGATGGAGCCGGGCGTCCGGCAGCAGCTCACCGAGCTCGAGCCCGACCTGCCCGCCGGCTCCGGTTACGTGAACGGGGCGATCTGGTCCCACGCCAGCTCCGGATTGGAACGGTCCCTCTCACTGAGGACCGGGGTCGAGGAGGCCCACGGGATCGCGAGCGTCGGGTCGTCCCAGGTGACCCCGTGCTCGTCGCTGTTGTCGAAATACGCCGTCACCCAGTACAGGAGATCTACATCGGTCAAAGCGAGGAACCCGTGCGCGACGCCGGCCGGTATATAGAGCGTCGACGGCGTCTCGGCGGCCAGCTCGAGGGTCGCGGTGGCGGGTCGCCCCGCCCCGCCGCGGAGGTCGGCCAGCGCGACCTGAGCCCGTCCGGCCGTCACGTACCATAGGTCCGCCTGGCGACGGTGATAGTGGAGGCCACGCAATACACCGGCGCGGGACTTCGAGTGGTTGGACTGCACGAACGTGGCCGGAAAGGCGTCGGCGCGGAAGATCTCGGCAAAACTGCCGCGGTCGTCCCCGTGGACGTCGAGGGCCGCAAAAACGACACCGGGCATGTCCTCGATGCTCAGGGCCGGCCTCCCGTCCGTTCGTCTGCATCGGCGTAGAGCGACTCGGCGTCCGCCACGAGGGGCTCCCACCACGACCGGTGAGCGCGATACCACTCGACCGTCTCGGCGACCTTGGCCTCGACGTCTCCGCGCGGCGCCCACCCCAGTGACCGCAACCTCGAGGCATCGACCGCGTAGAGCCGGTCGTGGTCGGGGCGGTCGTACGCCGTCAGATACACGGCGTCCTCCGCACGACCCGCGGCGCGAGCGACGGCGCGCGCCATCTCGAGATTCCGCCGCTGGGCTCCCTCGGGCGCGACGTTGAAGACCTCGCCGGCAGCGCGTCTCTCGACGACGAGCTCGATCGCGCTGCACGCATCCTCGACCGCCATCCAGTCCCTGACCTGTCCCCCGTCCCCCCACACCGGCAGGCGATCGCCCGACAGCGCGCGGATGATCCACCGCGGGATCGCCTTCTCCGGGTGTTGCCACGGCCCGAAGCAGTTCGTCGGCCGCACGACCGCCACGGGAGCACGATCGAAATAGGAACGCGCGAGGTCGTCGGCGAGCGCCTTGCTGCGCGCGTACGCGCTCGTCGCGACGCCCTCCCCGGGCAGCTTGTCGTCCTCGCGGAACGGCTCTCCGTCACACGGGCCGTAGACCTCGTCGGTCGAGACGTGCACGATCAGCTCGGCCCCCGCTGCGGTCGCGGCCTCGAGGAGGTTGCGCGTGCCGTCGACGTTCGTTCGATAGAACGCGTCGCTGTCCGACTCGCTGCGCGTCACGTGGCTCTCCGCGGCGAAGTGGACGACCACGCCGGGGACGACCGCCGCGACGAGCTTCGCGAGGTCCGGGTCGGCGACGTCCATGGTGACCGTCTCGATCCCTTCGACTCCGTCGAGACGACGATCGTCGCCCGCGTACGTATCGAGGTCGACGTTCACGATCGCGTTTCCTCGCGCGGCTGCTCGCCTGACGAACTCGGACCCGATGAATCCGAGCCCCCCGGTGACGAGCATGCGTCGAGACATCTGCCGGCCCCCCCTCCCGTCTCTCAAGCGTGTGGATCGAGCTCGTGCGCGACCGTAGTATCGCCCGGGGAGAGGAGGCCGATGCCGAAGACCGTCATCACCATGCCGGCGTTTCGCGCCGGGCAGACGCTGGCGAAGACCGTGGCGGACATCCCGGAGGGCGTCGCCGACCAGCTCATCCTCGTCGACGACGCCAGCCCGGACAACACCGTCGAGCTCGCCCGATCGCTCGGGATCAAGGTCTACGTGCACCCGCGCAACCGCGGTTACGGCGGCAACCAGAAGACCTGCTACACGATGGCGCTCGAGGAAGACGCCGAGGTCGTCGTCATGCTTCACCCCGACTACCAGTACGAGCCCAAGGCCGTTCCGCTTCTGATCGCGCCGATACTCGCCGGGGACGCCGACATGACGTTCGGCTCGCGCTTCGCGGGACTGAGCGATCCACGCGCCGGCGGCATGCCTCTGTACCGCTATATCGGCAACCGCGTCACGACCATGCTCCAGAACTGGATGCTCGGCTCCCGCTTCACCGAGATGCACAGCGGCATGCGCGCGTACACGCGTGACTGCCTGCTGAGCATGCCGTTCCTTCGCTATTCGGACGACTTCCTCTTCGACGAGCAGTTCATGGTCGACGCGGTGACCTCGGGCCAGCGCGTGGTGGAGGTGCCCATCCCGACGCGCTACACCAAGGAATCGTCGTCGATCTCCGTCATCCGCTCGATCAAGTACGTCGCGCGCGGCGTCGCGTACTGCGCGCGGCAGTCGGCGGCGCGCGGGCGGAGGGGACGAAAGTGGCCGGTCACCGCGCGCGAGCCCGCGCCCGCGCCGTCGCTGGGCGGCGGTAAGAAGCTCGCGCGCGACTGTGTCCTCTGCGGAGGGTCGGCGCATACGCAAGTCGAGGACGCGTCGCTTCCGTATCCGACGCTTGCGCAATGCGACTCGTGTGGGCTCGTCGCATCGCTCCGCGAGGAGGGCGCGCCCGAGGTCGTCAAGGACTACCCGCCGATAGTCGACGAGACCTTCCTCGCTCGGGAGACCGCTCGGCGCGAGGCCTTCGACTGGATTGCTCGGCAGATGAGCGGCTTCGTCGTCGAGGGACGTCGTCTCGTCGAGGCGGGGACGAGGGCCGGCCTGTTCCTGGACGTCGCCCGTCGATGGGGATGGGACGGCCGGGGCGTCGACGCTCCGGCGTGGAGCATCGAGATGGCGCGCGAACGCTTCGGCGTCGACGTCCAGGACGTCACGCTGCAGGAGCTGAAGGAGGACCCGCACTCTATCGACGCGGTCGCGTTCCTGGACGTCCTGGACCGGATCGACGACCCGCGCGCGGCGGTCGAGCGCGCGCATGAGCTCCTCGGCGAGCGAGGGATCCTCGTCGTGCTCTCCTCGCTCCTTCCCGCCGACGGCAAGCCCCATGCGGCAATGGGCGCCCGCCGTCACTACTTCTCCACGCAGACGCTTCAAGCGCTGCTCATGCGCAGCGACTACCGGGTCGTCGACTGGTCGCTCGTGCCGCGCGCCATGCGCCCGGAGGAGCCGCCCGCGACCGGCCCGTCCCAGCCCGGCGACCGCGCCGCGGGGATCACCGCGGACTCG
>DATBND010000242.1:0-4938 GCA_036554505.1 Actinomycetota bacterium
CTACGGCCAGTTCCAGCAGATCCCGGACCGCTCGCAGCAGGGCTTCCTCGCCCACCTCTTCCTCGGGCGGCTGATGATCCATCCCGACGGCCTGCGCGACAGCCCGGCGATCCAGGACGGCGGGCAGCCGCTCATCGACACGAGCGAGCTCTTCTACGACGGGAACAGCCAGGGCGGGATCATGGGCGGCGCGCTCGTCGCGGTTGCGCAGGACTTCACTCGAGGTGTGCTCGGCGTCGTCGGGATGAACTACTCGACGCTTCTCGATCGCAGCGTCGACTTCGATCAGTACTACATCGTGCTGGCCCAGACCTATCCCGACCGGATGGACCAGGAGCTCGTCTACTCACTCATGCAGATGCTGTGGGATCGCGCCGAGGCGAACGGCTACGCGCACCACATGACGCACGACCCGTATCCCAAGACGCCTCCGCACGAGGTGATCATGCACGTCGGCTACGGCGACCATCAGGTGGCCAACGTCTCGGCCGAGGTCGAGGCGCGCACTATCGGGGCGCACGTGTACGAACCGTCGCTGATGGACGGCCGGAACCCCGACGTCGACGACCATTGGGGCATCCCCTCGGTGTGCACTCCGACGGCGACGACGACGTGTGACGCGTCGTTCCCGTTCCAGGGCTCGGTCATCGTTTTCTGGGACAACTGTCTGACGTTCGACATCGCGAGCTGCCAGACCGGAGCCCCACCGCCGAGCAACATCCCGCCCACGGAGGGTGAGGACCCACACGAGTACCCGCGCCGCACCGCGGAGGCTCGCTTGCAGAAACACAACTTCTTCCAGCCGGGCGGACTCGTGGTGGACGCGTGTGGCGGGCTCCCATGCCTGACGCCCACACCGTGATGCCACGGAAAGGAGCAAGTCGATGATCAGAAGAACGCTCTCTCTCGTACTCGTGTTGATGCTCGCGGTGATGATCCAACCTGCCTCCGCGGGCAAGAAGAAGCCGAAGGTCAAGCCGTACAAGAGCGAAGAGGGCACGATCGCCGTGGCTCATCCCGTCTTCTATGACGCGACTGGGACGGTGAACTCCGTGACGGCGAGGGAGTTCGAGAGCACGTGCGCGGTCCCGGCGTCCAACGGCGTGGACGCGTACGTCTTCGAGGTGCCGGCCGCGTACCAGTCGATCACCGCGTCCGTCAAAGCCGTCGGCGTCGAGAAGACGCCGGGGAGCTACGACCTCGACGTCTTCATGTATGACAAGGACTGTGCCGTGAAAGGCGTGTCGAACGGCGAAGGGACCGACGAGACCGGCGTGATGCCGGCCGGCGTCGCGTGGATCCTCGTGGGCAGCTACCTCGGCGAGCCCGCGGTGTCGGTCCACATCGAGCTCGCTCCGTACACGCCGCCGACCTTCTAGCTCGACTAGCTCGACTAGCTCGACCATCGCCCGACCAGTTCCGCCGGTCCAAACCGGCCGAATATTCCTGGTGATCTCGGCGTCGTCGACGGTCGAGCCCATCACGGTCGCGGTGGCCGAGAAGTTCAACGCGCACGAGCCGAACGTCGACATGTCCATCTCCGGCCCGCGCACGTCGGATGGTTTCGGGTGTTCCGCAACGGCGAGACGGTCATCGAGGACGCGTCGCGTCACGGCGCCTCCTGGTGAGCGCGGCCCCGAGCGCCGCGCCCGCCGAGAGCGATAGCAGACCGCTGACGACCACTAGAGCCGGGGCGGGGAGGATGTCGTGCGATGCCCTGCCTCCGATCTCGCGCTCGCACGAGATGGCGACCTCGACCTCGTAGCAGTCGTCCGTGTCGATGCCGGCGTTGACCTCGTCGGTGCCGGGGCCTCCGTCGATCGCGTCGTAGCCCTCGTCGCCGGTCAGGTCGTCGTCGCCGTCGCCCCCGGTTACGAGATCGTCCCCCGTGCCCCCGTCGACCTGGTCGTGGCCGTCTCCGCCGTGGACCTGGTCGCGGTAGAAGCCGCCGTTGACGACGTCGTCACCTCCGTTGCCGTTGAGCGCGTCGTCGCCGTTTCCCCCGTTGACGACGTCGTCCCCGGCGCCACCGTCGGCACGCACGTCGCCGCTCCCGCCTTCGATGCGGTCGTCGCCGCGGCCCCCTTCTATGAACACGTCCTTGTCTCCGCTCGACGCGATGTAGTCATCGCCGCCCCGGCCACGGACCAGGTCGCGGCCGTAGCTGTCCTCGGAGACCGAGCCGCTCAGATCTATGTAGTCGTCACCCGACGTCCCGGAGACCTCGATCGGATAGAGGACGTCCGCCACGACTCCTTCGAGGCTCTCGAAGCGAATATCGGGACCGTAGGTGAACCGCGTGCCCTTCAGGTCGATCTCGAGGGGACCGACCCGGTCGCCGAGTTCCATCACGTCGCGCCCCAGCCCGCCGTCGACGAGATCCCTCCCGGCCGTCACCACGATGACGTCGTCTCCCGCTCTACCGCGCGTTCTATCGCCACCGCGCCGCCCGTCGAGCGTCTCGGCGCGCGACGAGCCCACGAGGAGGTCACCCCAGCGCGTGCCGACCACGCCCTCGACGCGCTCAACGGTGTCGTGACCCATTCCGTGGGCGACTCCTCGGCGCAAGAACACGCGCACGGGCCAGCGCGCGGTTACGAAGGAGACCGTGTCGCATCCGCGCGTCGCTCCGTAAGGTTCGCTGTCGCCGCTTCCGCCGTCGAGGTGGTCCGCCCCCCGACCCCCGATTAGCTCGTCGCAGTCACGTCCGCCTTCGAGTCCGTCGTCGCCCGGCCCCCCTCGTAGGTCGTCGAAGCTCGACTCGCCGAGTAAAACGTCGTCGCCCGCCCCACCGTGGGCGGCGCCCCCGCTGCGCGCCCCGGACCCGGTCCCAGTGCGGAGCCGGTCATCGCCGGGGCCCGCCCACAGCCGGTTGTAAGCGGCGCCTCCGAAGATGACGTCGTCACCTCGCCCGCCGCAGACGACGTCTCGGCCCTTGCGACCGTGGACGATGTCGTCCCCCGCCCCCGCGAGGACGAGATCGTCCCCGCGCGTGCCCTGGAGGCGGTCGGGCCCGGGTGAGCCGCGGATGACGTTGACCCAGACCGCCTTGGCGCGGCCCACACGGGCGCACGAGCGTGGCTCCGGGCGAGCGCCGACAGAGCCGGCCTGGAGCCATAGCAAGCAGCTCGCCCCTAGGACGAGCGCAGCGGGCACGGCGATTCGCTTCATGCTCCAACAGACGAGTCGGGGCGCTCCGTCCATGGCTTGTCAGCTCGACGATTTCAGGTGCGCTCTCGTCTCTCGGACCCGAATTCGGGCAGGAAGCGGGGGCCGGGCGGCGAAAGAGGCCCGCATGAGAAAACTAACGATCACCGCGCTCGTTTTGACCCTCCTTGCCGCCCTGACTCCTCTCGGGCGTACCGACACCGCCAGGCTGTCGATCGTCCACGTGGACGTAGCCGGGCTGGACGACAGCACCATCGCGTACCTGATGACGCACTTCGACGAGACCCACAACCACTCGGCCGACCACATCGAGCTGCTCCTGTGGCCGGGCGACATGGCCGAGCTCGACGCTATGGGCGTCGACTACGACGTCGAGATCGCCGACCTCGTCGCCCACGACCTCGCCCTCGCGGACGCTCCTCACCCCGTTCAGGTCCTGCCGGGCCCGGACCTCGAGGACTACCGGCGCCTCCCGGACTACAACGCCGAGATGGAGGAGATCGCCAAGAAGAACCCCGCGATCGTCCGGCACTTCAAGATGCCCCGGCAGTCACTCGAAGGGCGCGACATCTTCGGGCTCGAGATCGCCGCCAACGTGAAGCGTGCGGACGGGCGCCCGATCTTCTACATGGACGCCGTGCACCACGCGCGCGAGTGGCCGGCCGCCGAGTTCACGATGATGTACGCGCACTACCTCACCGAGAAGTTCGGCAAGGACCCGAAGATCACGAAGCTCCTCAAGAAGGCGCGTGTCATCCTCGTCCCGATCGTCAACGTCGACGGATTCAACTACTCCCGTGAGTCGGTCACCGCCGTCAACAGGGACGTCGACGAAGCCGGCGAGATCGGCCTGGCCCTCGGGAATGGGACCGAGAGCTACTGGCGCAAGAACCGGCGCTCGCTCACGGGAGTCACCGTGCCCGAGGCGCAGACGAACCCCGACGCCTACGGCGTCGACCCCAACCGCAACTACGCGTACCTGTGGGGCGACACGATGGGCGGTTCGTCGAGCGACTACCACAGCCAGACCTACCGCGGCGAGGCCCCCTTCTCCGAGCCCGAGCCGTCGAACGTGCGGGACATCGTCCTCAGCCGTTCGGTCACCGGCGTCATCACCAACCACACTGTGCAGGCGTCGGTGCTCCGTGCCGGTGGCGGCAACGCCCCCGACGACAACCTTCTCGAGCCGATCGGTGCCCGCATGGCGAAGATCCTCAAGTTCAAGAACGCTCCGACGGTCGGGTACCCGACGACCGGGACGACCGACGACTGGGCGTACGCAGGCGTCGGCGCGCTGGGCTTCACGATCGAGCACGGCGGCAGCGGCTTCCACTGCACGTACTCGGAGTGCGTCGGCACGCCGGCAGACCGCACGATGAAGGCGTTCGACATCATGTTCGACGTCTCGGCGAACCCGAAGTACCACTCGGTGCTGACGGGCAAGGTCGCCGGCGGCAACGCGAAGCTCACGCTGAGCAAGACGTTCAAGACGCCGCTGTCGGAGGGCAACCCGCTGGGCGAGAAGTTCGTGGTCGAGAAGCTCAAGATGTCGATCCCGACCAAGAGCAACGGCTCGTTCGTGTGGCACGTCGGCCAGAGCGACCGCCCGTACGAGAAGGGGCACGAGAGCTACACGCTGACGATCACGGCCGGCGGCAAGACCAAGACGATGAAGGTCCACGTCAACCGCGGCCAGAAGCTGAACCTGGGCACGATCAAGCTCTAAGCCCCGAGTTTCGCCGAAAGACTCTCGAACGGGAGCCCGGAGAC
>DATBND010000260.1:0-3089 GCA_036554505.1 Actinomycetota bacterium
ACTTGCCCTCGTAGAGCTCGACCTTCAGGTCGATCATCGGGAAGCCCGTACCGACGCCTTGCTCCATGGCCGCGCGCACGCCCTTCTCGACCGAGGGGATCCACTGGTTCGGGATGGAGCCGCCGAAGATCTTGTCCTCGAAGACGAAGCCCTCGCCGCGCGGCAGTGGCTCGACGCGGATGTTGCACACCCCGTACTGGCCATGGCCGCCGGACTGCTTCACGTGGCGTCCGAGCGCGTCGGCCTTCCCGCGCAACGTCGACCGATAGGGAACCTTGAACGGAACGTCGCCGACCTCGACGCTGAACTTGCGCTTCAGCCTCTCTAGGACGACGTCGAGGTGAGCGTCGCCCATGCCCCACAGGATCGTCTGGTGCGTCTCGTCGTTACGCTCGAGACGCAGGGCGGGGTCCTCCTCGATGAGCTTGTGCAGCCCGATCATGAGCTTGTCCTCGTCGCCCTTCGTCTTCGGCTCGATGGCCTTCGGGAGGATCGGCTCGGGGGGCTCGATGCCGGGGAGGACCACCGCGGCGGACTTGTCCGCGATCGTGTCGCCGGTGACCGTGTGCGCCAGCTTGGCGATCGCGCCGATGTCGCCGGGCGGCACTTCGGTCATATTCTCCTGTGTCTTGCCCCGCATCGTGAAGACGTGGCCGGCGCGCTCGTCCGACTTCTGCGTCGCGTTGTGAAGTGGCTGGTCGCCCTTGAGCACGCCCGAGTACACGCGGAAGAAGCTCACTCGACCGACGTAGGGGTCGGTCATCGTCTTGAAGACGAGCGCGGACATGGGCGCGTCTGGCTTGGCCTCGCGCGACTCGCCCGACACGCTCTCGATCGGCGGCCGGTCCAGCGGTGACGGGCCCGCTGCGACGATGATGTCGGCGAGACGGTCGACGCCGATGAGCTTGGTCGCCGATCCCACGACCACCGGGTAGACGGTCGCCTGAGCGAGACCGTCGTGCAGCGAGTGGACGATCTCGTCGCGCGTCAGCTCCCCGCCTTCCAGGTAACGCTCGAGCAGGTCGTCGCTCGTCTCGGCGACGGAGTCGAGCAGCGCGGTGCGTACCTCGTCGACGCGCGCCTGACGGTCGTCGGGGATGGGCTCCTCGGCGGACTTTCCGTGCTCGTCGTAGCCGAACGCGGCCTGGTCGATGACGGAAATGACGCCGCGGAACTCGTGCTCGCGACCGAGCGGCAGGCTGAGCGGGGCGATGCCCATGCCGAACGCGTCTCGGAGCTGGTCGAGAGTCCGCCGGAACGAGGAGTTCTCGCGGTCGACTTTGTTGACGAATACGATTCGGGGAAGGTCGAGCTCGGTCGCGTAGTTCCACGCGACCTGTGTCTGTACCTCGAGTCCCTCGACCGCCGATACGACGAATACCGCGAGGTCGGCGACGCGCATCGCGGCGCGCATCTCCCCGATGAAGTCCGCGTATCCCGGGGCGTCGAGGATGTTGATCTTGTGGTCCTGCCATTCGATGGGAGCGAGCGCGGTGGAGATCGAGATGCCCTTCCTGATCTCCTCCTCGTCGAAGTCGCAGACGGTGTTGCCCTCGGTGATCTTGCCCATACGCGTGGTTGCTCCGGAGGCGAACAAAAGGGCCTCGGCCAACGAGGTCTTTCCGGCTCCCCCGTGGCCGACGAGCACAATGTTGCGGATGTTCTCCGTCGCATAGCTCTTCAAGACGCGCCCCCTTGCTCCGGTCCGTCGAGTAGAAGAGCAATGGTATGCCGCTGCGGCGAATGGTCCCACTAGGATTCGGCCCGTGATCAACGCCAAGATCCGCGACGGCTGGGACCGGGTGATGCGCCCGGTCGGACGGGCCCTCGCACGGACCCCCGTCAGCCCCAACGCCATTACAGTCGCGGGCGTAGGGCTCCAGGCCGTGGTCACGTGGCAGATCGTCACCGGCCACATCCTCGTGGCGGGGCTCCTGGGCATCGCGTCGGGCTTCGCGGACGCGTTCGACGGCGCGGTCGCCAAGGCCAAGGGGATGACGAGCAAGTTCGGGGCGCTGCTCGACTCGACGACCGACCGGCTCGCCGACGGGATGATCTTCGGGGGGATCGCATGGCTCTACGGGGTCGACCCTGACATCGCGGCGCGCGACGAGCCGTGGGTCGCGGCGCTGGCACTCGGCACGCTCGTGATCTCGTTCATGGTGTCGTACATCAAGTCGCGGGCGGAGTCGCTCGGCTTCGATTGCAACGTCGGCCTCGTCGAGCGCGGAGAAAGGCTCGTCCTGATCATCGCGGCTCTGATCCTGGATCTCGTCCCGCCGTTGCTGGTGATCTTGTTCGTGTTGTCCGTCGTGACGTTCTTCCAGCGCTTGTTCCACGTGCGCGCCCAGGCCGAGCCGGCCGGATAGATGCCCCGCGCTCGCCGGCCGCCCGGGGAAGGGCGCCTATTGCAGCTCGTCTATTACGCGTACGTCGCGGGCTCTGCGATCGCACGCGCTCTTCCCGAGCGCCTCGCTTACGGCATCGCCCACACGTGCGGGGGCCTGCAGGCGCGCCTCGCGAAGGACAAGCGCCGGCAGGTCGAGCGCAACCTCTCCCGCATAACGGGTTACGCGCTCGGCTCGCCGGAGCTCGACGAGGTGGTGGTCGCCTCGTACCGGTCCTACGCGCGGTACTGGTTGGAGACGTTCGCCCTCGTGCGCGAGACGAAGGAGTTCTTCCTCGAGCGATTCCGATGCCCGACGGCGCACCACATCGACGAGGTCTGCGCGCGCGGCAAGGGCGCGGTCGTCGTCGTGGGCCATCTCGGCAACTGGGACGCGGCCGGTGCATGGGTGGGCGCGCGCGGCCAGCTGCTCGTCACCGTCGCCGAGGTGCTGCGGCCGCGTCGCATGTTCGAGTTCTTCGCCGAGCACCGGGCGCGCCTCGGGATGAAGATCTTCGGGGCCGAGCCCGGCGTAACCGACAAGCTCGTGGACGAGGTCGCGAACGGAGCGGTCGTCGCGATCCTCGGCGACCGCGATCTGAAGGGGACCGGGGTCGAGACCACTTTCTTCGGAGAGCGCGCAACGCTGCCGGCGGGCGCGGCATCGGTCGCGCTGCGGGCGGGGGTGCCTCTCCTGGTCGCC
>DATBND010000265.1:0-4059 GCA_036554505.1 Actinomycetota bacterium
GCGTCGCCGCGCGAGCGCTGACGTCGCTCGACGTTTCACTCGAAGAGGCCCGGCGTATGACCGGAGACATCATCGGCGCCGGTGAGTCGCCGCCCTCCGGCCACATCCCTTTCACGCCGCGGGCGAAGAAAGTGCTCGAGCTGTCACTGCGCGAGAGCCTGCAGCTCAACCACAACTACATCGGGACCGAGCACATCCTGCTCGGTCTCATTCGGGAGGGCGAGGGTGTCGCCGCCCAGGTGCTCGGCCGGCTCGGTGCCGACCTGGCGGGCGCCCGCGAGGCCGTGATTCGGATCCTCTCCAGCGAGCCCTCCGAGGAGCTCGGTCCGTCTCGTGGTCCCGGCACCGGACGTGCCGAGCCTGGCTGGGCGTGGGGGAGGCAGATGCTGCAGGCCACGGAGGTCGGCGATGAGCACGAGCTCGGCCCGCACTGCCCTCGCTGCGGCGAGCGGTTCCGCTCGTCGCTCGCGTGGGAGCGGATGGAGGGCGTGGGCGAGGACACGATGCGTATCGCCATGGTCGTCGTGTTCTGCATGGACTGCGGGATCACCCTCGGGGTGCTGCCGGACACCGAGCCCCACCCGCCTCACTTCCCCGCGGTCGAACGCCCCTCCGGCTGACGGCGCCGTTTGACCCCTTCCGTCCGGGAGCGATACCCTTAGCACTCGAACATCGGGAGTGCTAATCGGCAGTCCGGACACCCTACGGAGGTAGTCACATGGCCACAGCGACCAAGACCAACGTCAAGCCGCTCGAGGACCGCATCCTCGTGCGCCCGGAGGAGGGCGAGGAGACCACGGTCTCGGGCATCGTCATCCCCGACACCGCCAAGGAGAAGCCCCAGGAGGGCACCGTCCTGGCGGTCGGCCCGGGCAAGCGCAGCGACTCGGGCGAGCTGATCCCCGTCGACGTCAGCGAGGGCGACCGGGTGATCTACTCGAAGTACGGCGGCACCGAGATCAAGATCGAGGGCGAGGATCTGCTGATCCTCTCGGCTCGTGACGTTCTCGCGATCCTCGGCTAGCCGAACCCCCAACCCTTGAACACCGTCCGGCGCAGGGCTCACCCCTGCGTCGACCGCGAGAGGAGCAACTAGATGTCGAAGATCGTGAGGTTCGACGAGGACGCACGCCGCGGCCTCGAGTCGGGCGTGAACCGCCTGGCCAACGCAGTACGAGTGACGCTCGGCCCCCGCGGCCGCAACGTGGTGCTCGACAAGAAGTGGGGAGCGCCGACGATCACCAACGACGGCGTCACCATCGCGAAGGAGATCGAGCTCGAGGACCCGTGGGAGAACATGGGCGCGCAGCTCGTCAAGGAAGTTGCCACCAAGACCAACGACGTCGCCGGGGACGGAACGACCACCGCCACGGTGCTCGCGCAGTCGATGGTGCGCGCCGGGCTCCAGAACGTCGCCGCAGGTGCGAACCCGATGGCGCTGAAGCGCGGCATCGAGAAGGCCGTTGCTGCGGCCATCGACTCGATCAAGTCGCAGGCGCGCGACGTCGAGGGCCGCGAGCAGATCGCGCATGTCGCGTCGATCTCGGCCAACAACGACCCGGAGATCGGCGAGATGGTCGCCGAGGCCATGGACAAGGTCGGCAAGGACGGCGTCATCACCGTCGAGGAGTCGAACACCTTCGGCCTCGAGCTCGAGCTCGTCGAGGGGATGCAGTTCGACAAGGGCTACATCTCGCCCTACTTCGTGACCGACCAGGACAGCATGGAGTCGGTCCTCGAGGACCCGTACATCCTGCTCGTGCAGTCGAAGATCTCCACCGTCCGGGACCTGCTGCCTGTGCTCGAGAAGGTCATGCAGGGTGGCAAGCAGCTCGTCATCATCTCCGAGGACGTCGAGGGCGAGGCCCTCGCGACGCTCGTCGTGAACAAGATCCGCGGCACGTTCTCGTCCGTCGCGGTGAAAGCGCCGGGCTTCGGCGACCGCCGCAAGGCCATGCTGCAGGACATCGCGATCCTGACCGGTGGCCAGGTGATCTCCGAGGAGATCGGCCTCAAGCTCGAGTCGGTCGGCCTCGACATGCTCGGCCGGGCGCGCAAGATCGTCGTCTCCAAGGACAACACCACGATCGTCGAGGGCCAGGGCGACGCGAACGAGATCAAGGGCCGGATCGAGCAGATCCGTGCCGAGATCGATCGCACCGACTCCGACTGGGACCGCGAGAAGCTTCAGGAGCGGCTCGCGAAGCTCGCCGGCGGCGTCGCCGTCCTCAAGGTGGGCGCGGCGACCGAGGTCGAGCTGAAGGAGAAGAAGCACCGCATCGAGGACTCGGTCTCGGCGACGCGTGCCGCGGTCGAGGAGGGCATCGTGCCCGGCGGCGGGACGACGCTGGTTCGGGCACGCGAGGCGGTCGAGGCGCTCGAGCTCGAGGCCGACGAACAGGCCGGCGCCCGTGTCGTTATCGACGCGCTCGACGCACCGCTGCGCTGGATCGCTCAGAACGCCGGCTTCGAGGGCGGCGTCGTGGTCGACAAGGTCCGCAACGAGAAGCCCGGCCACGGGCTGAACGCGGCGACCGGCGAGTACGTCGACCTCCTCAAGACCGGCATCATCGACCCGGTGCGCGTGACGCGCTCGGCGCTCGAGAACGCCGCGTCGATCGCCGCTCTTCTCCTCACGACCGAGGCGACCGTCGTCGACAAGCCCGTCGACGAGGAGGAGGGCCACGCTCACGGTGCCGACGCGATGGGCGGCATGGGCGGCATGGGTGGAATGGGAGGCATGGGCGGCATGATGTAAGCCGCCGCCGCTCCGGCTGCCGACTTTTGGAGCTGGAGCGACCGTAGGCGTCCACCTAGTCCAAAAGTCGGAGAAGCATCCGCCGACAGGGCCGGTCCTTCGGGGCCGGCCCTTTTTCTGTCGGTGCGACGCCCCTTTTTCGCCGGCGCGACAATGGAGGCGTCGACCCGGGAGAACGGCATGAGCGCGTTGCGGCCACGAGTCTTTCGCTTTCAGATCGTCATCCTCGTCGTCATGGCGCTGGCGATCGGGGGAATCGCGCTGGCCGGGCTCGGCTCGACCGAGTCGGCCTGGGTCACCGTCGACGCGGACAAAGAGATAGACGAGCGCATCGTGCTGGACGAGGATGCCGGCGTGTATCTCGTGACGAGAGGCGATAGGACGATTGCGTTGTCGAATCGCGGACCGTGGAACAACGAACGGGTCGTGTACTGCGAAACGTCGCAGCTCTTCGAGGCTCCACGGTCGGGCTCGAAGTTCGACGTCTACGGTCACTATCTATACGGTCCCGCGCCGCGTGGCCTGACTCGATTTCCGTTGCGAGTGCGCGATGGCGAAGGGCAGGTGAAGGTAAGTGACCCAATCCCCGGACTCGGACGGCGCGCGTCCAAGAAGCGAGCGCTGAAGCCTGCGGGCATGTACTGCATGGCGTAAATGACGATTCGCATCGGGATCTTCGTCTTCGAGGGGGCCGAGGAGCTGGACTGGGCCGGGCCGTGGGAGGTGCTCGCGTTCTGGGCGAAGGAGTGGCCCGACGACGACGTCGAGGTGTTCACCATCGCCCGGAACGAAGGGCCGGTGACGTGCGCGAAGGGTTTGCGCGTGCTCACCGATTACACATGGGACACCGCGCCGAAGATGGACGTGCTCGTGTGGCCCGGGGGTCAGGGCACTCGTGCCCAGCTCGGAGACGAGTCGATACGGGAATTGATCCGGCGTAACGCGAAGGACGGTGTGCTGATGACGAGCGTGTGCACGGGGTCGCTCGTCTATGCGGACGCGGGGCTTCTCGACGGCCGTCCCGCGACGACCTACTGGTCGTTACTGGACACGCTCGCGTCGCTGGGCGAGGACATCGAGGTACGGCCCGACGACCGCTTCGTCGACGACGGCGACGTCATCACGGCCGCGGGAGTCTCGGCGGGGATCGACATGGCGCTGCACCTCGTCCGCCGGCTGCACTCGGAGCAGCGCGCCAAAGAGGTGCGCCGGGGCATCCAGTACGACCCCGAGCCCCCGGTCTAGGCGCCATATTCAGCCGGATGTCGTCTTAGCCGCGCTGAGCGCGGCTAAGACGACAC
>DATBND010000272.1:0-5015 GCA_036554505.1 Actinomycetota bacterium
TCATCGGATCCGAAGTCACGACCGTGGAGGTGCGCGTGGACAGTCCAGTCTTCTCTTGCCGGGTCATCCGCTGCCTGAGCCCGGCCGAGCGCCGGCGGCTGCTCGATCGCGGCGTCACGAAATCGCTGCGTCCGGGCGAGATCCTTCACCTCGCCGGCGACCGTGAACGGCGCGTGCACGTCGTCACGCGCGGCGTGATCAAGATGACGGCGCGCGACGCGCAAGGAGCCGAGACGATCCTGTGCCTCGCGGTTCCCGGTGACGTGGTCGGCGACATCGCCGCGCTCGACGAGCTCCCTCAGCCGCTGGACGCGGTCGCCGCGACGCCGTGCTCGGTCGTCGGCGTCGATGCCGACTTGTTCCTCGACGTCATCTCGTCGTCGCGCGCCGCGGTTCTCGAGCTGGGTCGCGCGCTCGCCGGACGCACTCGCTGGGTCTGCGAAACCGCGCTCGAGCGCACCAGCAGCGAGGTGCCGGCGCGGCTTGCGGGCCGCCTCCTCGACCTCGCGGACTTGATCGGCTTCGTGCGGCACGGCGCGATCGAGATGGAGCTCCCGCTGCCGCAGCGCGACCTGGGCCGTCTGGCGGGGATGTGCAGGGAGAGCGCGTGCAAGACGATGCGACGGTTCAAGTCGCAGGGGATGCTGGATTACGACGGGCAGAAGGTGCGGATACTCGACGCGGCGGCGCTCGAGGAGATCAGGTCCGGAGCGCCCGTCGCAAGACCTTCCCGGTCAATAGATGAGGAAGCGCGTCCACGATCTCGATCGAGTGCGGGCACTTGAAGCGCGCGAGGCGAGTCTGGAGATCGGCGATGAGCTCCTGCTCGGTGGCGCTCGCGCCCTCCTCCAGCACGACAAACGCCTTCACGGCCTCACCCGTATAGGGATGGGGCTCGCCTACGACGGCTGCCTCGGCGACCTTGTCGTTCGTGACGAGCGCGTTCTCCACCTCGCTGGGAAACACGTTGAAGCCCGAGACGATGATGAGGTCGCGCTTGCGGTCGACGATGTAGAGGTAGCCCTCCTCGTCGCGCACCGCGACGTCGCCGGTGCGGAACCAGCCCTCACGGAACGCGCGCTCGGTCTCCTCCGGCCGATTCCAATAACCCTTGAAGACGTTCGGGCCGCGCACGACGATCTCGCCCGGATCGCCGAGCTCGACGTCCTTCCCGTCCTCGTCGACGAGGCGCAGCTCCACCTCGGGCAGTGGCAACCCGATCGACCCGGCGCGCGGCTCTTCGCCCATTCGGTTCGAGGTCAGGGTCGGTGCGGTCTCGGTGAGGCCGTATCCCTCGTACACGCGCACCCGGAAGACGTCGTAGAACGAGTCGAGCGTCTCGCGCGACAGGGGGGCCGCGCCCGATATCGCAAGGCGCACCTTCGAGAGGTCGTACTGATCGGCACCCGGAGTGTTCGTCCACGCGAGGTACATCGTCGGGGCGCCCAGCAAGACCGTGACGCCGTGCTCCTGGATCTGCTGCAGTGCGGCGATCGGCTCGAAGCGCTCGACGAGCAAACCCGTCGCGCCGTTCATGACGAGCAAGCCCAGGGACACGTTCAAGCCGAAGATGTGAAAGAGAGGAAGCGCAAGGAAGATCACGTCCTCCTCGGTTACGTGCGCGTCGGGGATCGACATCTGCTGGTGCAGGTTGGCGCTGAGGTTGCCGTGCGTGAGCATGGCTCCCTTTGGCTCACCGGTGGTGCCGGAGGTGTAGGCGAGCACGGCGAGGTCGTCGGCGGTGACCTCGACCGGAGAGGGCGTCGCGCCGTTCGCGGCAAGGGTCTCCCATTCGGCCTCGGCGAGGACGTGGCTCACGTTCGAAGCTGCCTCGGCCCCCGCGCGGACCGCCTCACCGAAGCTCCCCCACGTCAACGCCGCGGTCGCGCCCGAGTCGGTCAGCACGCGCCCCATCTCGACCGGCGTCAGCATGGAGTTGAGCGGAACGACCACTCCGCCCGCCCGCAGGATCCCGAAGTACGCGCACGCGAACTGAGGGACGTTGTGCATCCCGAGGGCGACGCGGTCGCCGCGCGCGATGCCGAGAGACTGGAGCCCGGCGGCGACGCGGTCCACCTCCGCGTCGAGCGCGCCGTACGTCAGGGTCCCGCCCTCGGGCGTGAGGAAGGCAAGCTTTTCGGGAACGCGCCCGGCGGACTCCTCGACGAGCGCCGCGATGTTCATGTGGTCGTGCTACCCCCGGGACTCGAGTGCAAACTTCTGCAAGCACTTGCTAGCTTATAGCACCCACGCCCACGAGGCACGTTCCTCCCAGATATTCCCTCAAGGTTTCGAGCCGATCGTCCGAATCTAGGAATGGAGCAGAGAAGCGGGACGAAGGACCGCGTGGCGCTCTTCCCGGCGCCCCGCAACGAGCCTCCCAGCCCGCCCCAAGCCGGCCCGCCTCACTGACCTCCGCAGCGCCTCCGGTTCGTCCGGAGGCGCTTTCGCGTCCGCCGGTGGCCGCGTGGGACGATGGCCCGCGTGACGGCGAAGACATCTGCGGTCCAATGCTCCACCGGTCCCTTCTGGGGCTTCGAGCTCGAACGCGCCATGGACTACCTCGCCGAGGCGGGCTTCCGGGAGATCGAGATCATGGTCACCCGCGATCCCCGGACGCACGACGCCGAGACGTGGGCCCGCCTCGCCGCCGAACGCGATCTCGCGATCGCCTCGGTCCACGGCCCTTTCCTCGTGATCAGCAAGACGGTGTGGGGGGCCGATCCCCTCGGCAAGATCGAGCGGGGCATCGAGATGTGCCGGGCCCTGGGGGCGGGGTCATACATCGTCCACCCCCCTTATCTGTGGGAGAGGGGCTATGCGCGCTGGCTCAAGGACGACGCTCCGGCGCGCGAGGACGAGAGCGGGGTCACGATCGCGGTCGAGACCATGTATCCGAAATGGGTGGCCGGGAGACGCATACGCGGCTACCGGTGGCTCGACCCAGGTGCTCTGGCGCACGCCGCTCATCACGTGGCGCTCGACACGAGTCACCTGACGGTCGCCCGCCACGACATACTCGACGCGCTGCAGGTCCTGCTCCCCAAGCTCGTGCACGTCCATCTCTCCGACAACGCCGCCGACGGACGAGACGGGCACCTCGAGCTCGAACAGGGCGTGCTGCAGATAGATAAGTTCCTCGCGGAGCTGGGCCGATCCGACTACGCTGGCCCCGTCTCGCTCGAGTTGTCCGTGCGGCGCTACATCGAACGCCCGAGAGAGCTGGTCGAGATGCTCAAACGGAACCGTGAGTACACCGAGGAGAAGCTCGTGGGCAAGGCGAGGGTGAAAAAGGGGCTCCCCCGGTCGTGAGAGCCGGGGGAATCGGATCGGTGGATGGGAGCCGCGCATGGTGAAGGTCCTGGTCGTCGACGACACCGACCACGTGCGCAACATGCTCGTGGACATGCTCCAGCTCGACGGCTTCGAGGTCGTCGGGGATGCCCCCTCGGGCAGTGACGGCGTGGCGCTGGCCGCATCGAGCGAGCCCGACGTCATCGTCATGGACTACAAGATGCCGGGGATGGACGGGCTCACGGCCGCCCGGGCGATACGTGAGGCCCGGCCCGGCCAGGCGATCATCCTCTACACGGCCTACCTCGACTCGGCCCTCGAGGCCGCCGCCCGCGACGCCGGCATCGCACTGTGCATAGGCAAGGTCGAGGGCCTCAACCAGCTCGAGCGTCACATCACCGAACTGTGCCGTGATCTAGGGCCTACCTCACCCGTTTGACTTCGCACGTTTTACACTGTAGAAACGGGTCCTTCTAGCCGTTCGGATCGCGCCGCCTAGGCGCCAGGAAGGGTTTCGCGCCATGTGCGAGACGTGTGGGTGCTACGAGCCCACCCCCACCAGCAAGACCCGCGCCCGGGGCGAGGCCCAATGGGCGCTCGGGTACCGGGAGCCGCAGAATCCCGCCGAGGTCGCGAAACGGGAAGACGACGGCTTGAACGTCCGCGCGCGCATCGACGAGTACGCCGCCAAGGGCTTCGCCACGATCTGGCCGTCCGACCTCCGGAGCCGCTTCCGCTGGTACGGGCTGTACACGCAGCGACCCGAGTCCGACGGCTACTTCATGCTCCGGATCCGCATCCCCGGCGGGATCCTGACCTCGGAGCAGACCGACGAGATCGGCCGCATCTCGGAGACCTACGGCCGCGACGTCGCAGACGTCACCGACCGCCAGAACGTCCAGCTCCACTGGATCCGCATCGAGGACGTCCCCGCGATCTTCGACCGGCTCGAGGCGGTCGACCTCTCGACGACCGAGGCGTGCGGCGACACGCCGCGCAACCTCCTGGGATGCCCGCTCGCGGGGATCGACGCCAACGAGATCGTCGACGCGTCCCAGGTGTTGTTCGAGGCGAACGCGAAGCTCGCCGGCAACCCGGACTTCTCGAACCTTCCGCGCAAGTTCAAGACGTCGATCTCCGGCTGTGCGCATCAGTGCGCGCAGCACGAGATAAACGACATCGGGCTCGTCGGCACGATCCACCCCGTCTCGGGCCACGCCGGGTTCGATCTGTGGGTCGGCGGGGGGCTCGGCCCCAACCCGATGTTCGCGAAGCGTCTGGGCACGTTCGTCTCTACCGACGAAGTCGTGCCGGTGGTCGCGGGGATCACTGCGGTATTCCGCGAGTGGGGCTACCGCCGCGCGCGCAACCGCGCGCGGATGAAGTTCCTGGTGCAGGACTGGGGACCGACCAAGTTCCGTGAGGTCCTCGAGAAGCAGATCGGCTTCGCGCTGACCGACCTTCCGCCGCCCGAGCCCCACGACGGTCGCAATCGCGAGCACCTGGGAGTATGGCCGCAGAAGGACGGGAACTACTACGTCGGTTTCGCGCCCAAAGCAGGACGGATCGCCGGGCACCAGCTGCGCGCAATCGCGCGCCTCGCCCAGCGCTATGGGGCGGGCCGTCTCCGCACGACAACGCAACAGAAGGTGGTCATCCTCGACGTCCCGGAGGCCGCCGTGGACGAGCTCAAGGACGAGCTCGCGACCCTGGAGCTTCCG
>DATBND010000279.1:0-3116 GCA_036554505.1 Actinomycetota bacterium
GCACTTCTGGCCGCCGGGTTCAGGCTCACGTCGCGCGGCCTTCGACTACGTGCCTGAGGGCGACACCGTCTATCTCGCCGCGACGCGCCTCCACGGCGCGCTCGCCGGCGAAAAGATCGTTCGCAGTGACCTGCGCGTCCCTCGGTACGCTACGCGCGATCTCACCGGCGCCACGGTCGAACGTGTCGTCCCGCGCGGAAAGCATCTCCTGTTCCAACTCGACGACGGCTCGACGCTGCACACGCATTTCAAGATGGAAGGGACCTGGCACCTGTACCGCACGGGAGACCGATGGCGAGGGGGCCCGGCCCACGAGATCCGCGCGATCCTCGAGACCGGGCCGTGGACCGCGGTTGGGTGGCGACTCGGTCTCGTCGAGCTGTTGGATGTGCCCGAGGTCGACCGTCTCGTCGCCGCGCTCGGGCCCGACGTCCTCGGCCCCGACTGGGATCCCGCCGAGGTCCTCGCCCGCATGCAGAAGGAGCCCGAGCGCGCGATCGGAGAAGTCTTGCTCGACCAGACCGTGATCGCCGGCCCCGGCAACGTCTACAAGTGTGAGGTCTGTTTCCTTCGGGGAGCGCATCCCGAGACGCCGGTCGGTTCGGTCCCGGATCTCCCCGCGCTCATCGGTCTCGTCAAGCGGCTGATGGACGTGAACCGCACCACGGGCAGCCAGATC
The DNA here is from genome assembly GCA_036554505.1 of Actinomycetota bacterium. GTDB lineage: Bacteria > Actinomycetota > CADDZG01 > CADDZG01 > WHSQ01 > DATBND01. The sequence goes on from DATBND010000279.1 coordinate 680, forward strand.
ACGACCGGCGACGCGCGGCCCGGCCATAAGCGGTGGGTGTACGGGCGCGGTCGTCAGCCATGCAGACGGTGCGGGACGCTGATCGAGAGACGGGACGAGCCGGGGGAGCGCGTGACGTACTGGTGCCCGTCGTGCCAGCCCTTGATCGGCCCGCCGGCTGGACCGATATAGCGCGGTAGTCGCAGCGCGCGGAATGGGCCTACTCTGGTGGGAGGGAGGGCTCGCCTACACGGTTGGGGGTTACATGTACGACGCTTTCAAGAACCAGCTCCCCGACATCGATCCCGAAGAGACCCAAGAGTGGCTCGACGCGCTGGACGACATCATCGACACGTCGCCGGGGCGGGCGCGCTTTCTCCTCCACCGCATCCTGCTGCACGCGCGCTCGCGCCAGATCGGGCTCCCGTCGATGGTGTCGAGCGACTACATCAACACGATCTCTCCCGAGGAGGAGCCCTACTTTCCCGGCAACGAGGAGATCGAACGCCGCATCCGCCGTCTGATCCGGTGGAACGCGGCGGTGATGGTGTCGCGCGCCAACAAGCAACACGACGGCATCGGCGGGCACCTCTCGACATACGCGTCGTCGGCGTCGCTCTACGAGGTCGGCTTCAACCACTTCTTCCGCGGCAAGGACCATCCCGGCGGGGGAGACCAGATCTTCTTCCAGGGCCACGGCGCGCCGGGTATCTACGCGCGCAGCTATCTCGAGGGACGGCTCGGGGAGGACCAGCTCGAGAGCTTCCGGCGCGAGGCGTTCGGCGGCGGTCTCTCGTCGTATCCGCACCCCCGGCTCATGCCGAAGTTCTGGGAGTTCCCCACGGTGTCGATGGGGCTCTCTCCGATGAACGCCATCTACCAGGCCCGCTTCAACCGCTACCTACAGCACCGCGGGATCAAGGACACGTCCGAGCAACGCGTGTGGGCGTTTCCCGGCGACGGCGAGATGGACGAGCCGGAGTCGATGGCCGCGCTGTCGCTTGCCGCGCGCGAGGGCCTCGACAACCTGATCTTCGTCGTGAACTGCAACTTGCAGCGTCTCGACGGGCCGGTCCGCGGCAACGGGAAGATCATCCAGGAGCTCGAGTCGATCTTCCGCGGCGCTGGATGGCACGTGATCAAAGTCGTGTGGGGACGCGAGTGGGACGAGCTCCTCGCCCGCGACTCCGAGGGCGTGCTCGTGAACAAGATGAACACGACGCTGGACGGCGACTTCCAGAAGTACGTCGTCGAGTCCGGCGACTACATCCGCAAGCATTTCTTCGGCCCGGACCCAAGGTTGAAGAAGCTCGTCGAGAAGCTGTCGGATGCAGACCTGAAGCACCTGCGCCGCGGCGGGCACGACTACCGGAAGGTCTACGCGGCGTATGCGTCGGCGGTGAACCTCAAGGACGCGCCCGTCGTGATCCTCGCCAAGACGGTCAAAGGATGGACCCTCGGCGGGGCGATCGAGGGCCGGAACGTCACGCACCAGACGAAGAAGCTCTCCGAAGAAGAGCTGCGCACGTTCCGGGACCGCCTCCAGATCGACATCGACGACAAGGACATCAAGGAGGGGACCGCGCCCTATTACCACCCGGGTCCCGAGTCGGACGAGATCCAGTACATGGTCGAGCGGCGACGCGTTCTCGGAGGCTTCGTGCCCGAACGGCGCGTGCCCCCCGCCAAGCTGAAGGCGCCCAAGCCAGATGTCTACGCGCCGTTCTACGAGGGCTCGAAGAAGCAGCCGGTCGCGACGACGATGGCCCTCGTCAAGCTGCTCCGGACTCTGATGAAGGACCCGAACCTCGGCAAGCGCGTGGTGCCGATCATCCCCGACGAAGCCAGGACCTTCGGGGCCGAGGCGATGTTCCCGCAGTTCAAGATCTACGCCGCCCACGGTCAGCTCTACGAGCCGGTCGATGCCGAGCACCTACTCGCATATCGCGAGTCGCGCGAGGGCCAGATCCTAGAAGAGGGGATCACCGAGGCCGGTTCGATGGGGATGTTCACCGCGGCCGGCAGCGCGTACGCGACGCACGGCGAGCCGATGGTGCCGTTCTTCATGTTCTATTCGATGTTCGGCTTCCAGAGGATCGGTGACATGGTGTGGTCCGCGGCCGACCAGAGGGTGCGCGGTTTCGTACTCGGCGGGACGTACGGCCGGACGACGCTCAACGGCGAGGGTCTGCAGCATCAGGACGGGCATTCGACTCTGCTCGCGGCGACGAACCCTGCAGTGCTGAGCTATGACCCCGCGTTCGCTTACGAGATGGCGGTCATAGTGCGCGAGGGCCTCGGCCGGATGATCGACGGCAACGAGGACCTCATGTACTACATCACGATGTACAACGAGCCGTTCCCGCAACCACCGATGCCCGAAGGGAAAGAGGAAGGCATCCTGCGGGGCCTGTACCTGTATCAGCCGTCGCCGAACGGCAAACGACACAAGGCGCAG
>DATBND010000287.1:0-21173 GCA_036554505.1 Actinomycetota bacterium
CGACGTCCGGGTGTTGTCAGAAGACGGCGAGCTCCTCAGGCAGCTGACGCTCGATCCGAGCAAGGACTATCAACCGCGCGGCCGATCGTAGGTGTCCACTATGCTCCGCGACATCCGTCCACTATGACCCGCGACATCACATTCGCAGGGCGGGAGGGATTCGAACCCCCGACCACTGGTTTTGGAGACCAGCGCTCTGACCAGACTGAGCTACCGCCCTAACGACCCCAGTTTAGTCGCCGGGTCCGAGCGGGCGAGTGGCGGCTGCGCCGCGCTGAGCGCGGCTGAGACGACATTCGTGGTCCGAAGCGCCAGGGCAAGGCGCCGGGCGCGGCGCCAGCGGGTCAGGCCGTGGCTATGCGTCGGCGGCGTTGGAGAACCGCGGCCCCTGCGGCCCCCGCCACGAGCACCGCGGCGCCGCCGAGGTAACGCGCCCGGTTCCGCGCCAGATGCGTGCGCACTTCCGCCACGCGGCTCGCGTGCGACGGGATGTCCACCAGAGCCGCGGCAAGCCCGGGAGGAGGCTCGACCGCTCGCATCTCGAGCCCGCCGAGGAGCTCGACCAGCGAGTCGTAGCGCGTCAGCTCCTCGCGGCAACCTGGGCAGCGGGACAGATGCCGGCGCACCGAGAGCGAGCCACCGCGGTCCTTCACGTACGCGGGCAGCTCCTCACGGATCTCCTCGCACGTCGGCTGTCGCTCGGCCATCACACCTCACCCGTCCCGTAGACCATCTCTTTCAACTTCTTTCGTCCCCTGTGGACCCTGACTTTCGCGGCCGTCTCCGAGATGTGGAGCTGAGCCCCGACCTCAGCCATGCTGAACCCGTAGACGTCGCGCAGCACGATCGCGGCCCGGTAGTGCTCGGGCAATCGGGCGAGAGCCTTCTCCAGGTCGGCGACGTCGAGCCGCGCGGTCGCCGCGTCCTCGACCACTGCTGAAGCGGCGACCTCGTCGAACATCTCATCCTCGGCTCCGGTCTCGTGCGATCGCCGGCGGCTCCTGCTTCGGTGCCTAGAGATCGCGGCGTTGCTTGCGATGCGGTACAGCCACGTCGTGAACATCGCATCGCCGCGGAAACCGGCGAGCCCCCGCCACGCTTTGACGTATGCGTCCTGCGTGGCGTCGGCAGCGTCGCTCGGGTCCCGAAGGATCCTCAGACACAACGTGTAGACCTCTCGGTGCGTCGCCTCGACGAGCTGCGCCCACGCCCGCTCGTCCCCCTGCTTGCATCTCTCGATCAGGGCGGGGTCGACGAGCTCGCGCCCGGTCTCGCTCCGAGTCTCCTTTGGACGCCTCACGAGGGCAGAGGTTACCGGGCCCGTGTTCGGCCCCTTCGGCGCCCTCTCCTCCTAGCGCGTCGGACAGTCCTCGACAGCGGACGTGGCATCGCCACGCCCGCTCTCTGCGGAACTTGCGTACGGAGGAGGGGCGCCTCGGCGCCTAGCCACCGGCGACTGCAGGGATGATCGATAAACGCGCACCGTCCGGAACGGGTGTCGAGATGCCGTCGAGGAAGCGGACGTCCTCGTCCTCGAGATAGACGTTGACGAAACGGCGTAACGCACCCGAGTCGTCGAGAAGACGCTGCCTCATCCCCGGATGGCTCGCCTCGAGCTGCTCGATGACCTCGGCCACCGTCGCGCCGTCGGCCGCGACCTCGTCGATTCCGCCCGTGAGAGACCGGAGCTGCGTCGGGATCCTCACGACGATGCTCACGTCGCGCTCACTTCGGGAAGGACGCGGTCGACCTCCTCCACCGTCGGTCTTATGCGGTGCGAAGGTCCGGCCCCCTCGAGCGCTTCCAACGTCTTGAGGCCGACACCGGTGATCAAGGCGACGGTCTCTTGATCGGGGTCGATCGAGCCCTCGGCGACGAGGCGTTCGAGCGTCGCTATCGTCACGCCTCCCGCGGTCTCGGTGAATATCCCCTCGGTGCGAGCGAGGAGACGGATGCCTTCGGCGACTGCGCTCTCCGGCACCGACGCGATGGCGCCTCCACAGCCGCGGACCTCACGAAGCGCGTAGTAGCCGTCTGCCGGGCTGCCGATGGCGAGCGACTTCGCGATCGTGTCGGGCTTCACGGGGGTCACGTCGTCGTCGCCACGAGCAAACGCGTCGGCGACCGGCGCGCAACCCGCAGCCTGCGCTCCGAAGATCGTCGTGGCCGGCGGCTCGTCGAGCAATCCCACGTCGTGCAACTCGCGCAAACCCTTGCCGATCTTGGTGAGCAACGAGCCGGAAGCCACCGGCACGACGACCGCGTCGGGGGCGCGCCAGCCGAGCTGCTCGGCGACCTCGAACGCCAGCGTCTTGGAACCCTCCGCGTAGTAGGGGCGGACGTTGACGTTGACGAACGCCCAGCGGCGCGACCCCGACAGCTCCGCGCACAACCGGTTGACGTCGTCGTATGAACCTTCGACCGCGATCAGGTCTCCGCCGTACACGGCCGTAGCCGCGACCTTTCCCGTTTCCAGGTCGTCGGGAATGAAGACCACGCTGCGCATGCCGGCTGCCGCCGCATGGGCCGCGACCGCGTTTGCGAGGTTCCCCGTCGACGCGCACGCTGCCGTGTCGAACCCGAACGAGCGCGCGACCGACAGCGCCACCGACACGACCCGGTCCTTGAAGGAATGGGTCGGGTTCGAGCCGTCGTTCTTGAGCCACAGCTTCTTCAGACCGAGCTCGGCCGCAAGCCTCGGCGCTTCACGTAGCCGCGTCCACCCGGCTCCCATGTCGACCCGATCGTGGTCCGGCGCGGGCAAGAGGGGGGCATAGCGCCACATGCTCGCCGGGCCGCGCTCGATATCGGCGCGCGTGATCGATGCCGCCACGGCGTCGTAGTCGTAGACGACCTCGAGCGGGCCGAAGCACATCTCGCACACGTGGTGAGTGGCGATCGCGTACTCGGAAGAGCATTCCCGGCACCTGAGCCCTGAGACGTACTTCATGGCCACACCTCGGCTTTTCGACTCGATCCAGGCGTTCGCCGATCGTCGATGACCGGGCTCTGCTTCAGCTCGCCGATCGTCGATGATCGGCGGTGGACTGCACTTGATAGCACAGCCCTCCGATCCCCGTTTGGTCAGCGCTCGTCGTGGCTTTCCGGAGGTGCTGAGTCGATTTCGTGGTCTTCGTGGTCGTTCTCGTCTCCATGGTCGTCGTCGTCCTCATCCGTTACGAGCTCGGCCTCCGGCTCGTCCTCGGGCGAAGCTTCTGGAGGCACCACGGCCTGCGCCGCGAACGGCGTCGGCTCCTCTCCGAGCACCCGCGTCATCCAGAAGTGCCCGAACAGGATCTTCGTCGTAGCGATCCCCGGCACCGCGAGGAGGACACCCCAGAACCCGGCGACCGCGCCGCCCGCGAGCAAGCCCAACATCACGGTCGCCGGATGGAGCTGGACCGTGCGCTTCATGACGTTCGGCGTGATGAGGTGGTTGTCGATCTGCTGGACGATGAGCTCGACCAGCGCGGCCTTCACACCGAGCCCGACTCCGCCGGTGACGGTCCCGACGAGAAATCCGATGCCGCCACCGATGAACGGGCCGATGAGGGGGACGAGGTTGAAGAAGCCCGCGATCCCGCCGATCACGAGCCAGAACGGAAGCCCGACGATCCAGAAGCCGAGCGCAGACATCGCGCCGACGAAGACCGCCACCATCAGCTGGCCGCGGAAGAAGCCTCCGAGCGCGCGGGCGATCTTTGCGCCGAGGTCGGAGAACTCCGGACGCGACCCTTCGGGCACGAGGTTCAGCATGTCGCGGCGAAGCTGCGGGAGGTCGATCAACAGATAGAGCGCTATCAGGGGGGCGAGGATGAACACCAAGAGCCCCTCGAGGATGGTGAAGCCGATCTCGGTGAGGCGTCCGGCCGAGCTCGTTATCTGTTCGCGGAAACGCTCGGTGATCTCGTCACAGCGCGCGGCGGACGGTCCGCCCGTCGTCTCGGACTCGTCCGCGCCGATCAGGCACGAGAACCGCTCGGTGTTGATCCGGACGTCGAACCGGCGCTCGACCGAAGCGGCCGTGTCGTCGACGAACTCGACGATCTTGTCCCGGAACGCCGGCCATTCGTCGCTGAACGTCTCGATCTGGTGCGAGATCCGGGGGATCAAGGCGATCACGAGCAACGTGATCCCGCCCAGGATGACGACGTAGGTGGCGACGGCCGCGAGCGCGCGGGGGATGCCGCGCCCTTCGAGCCGGGTCACGATCGGATTGAGCAGATAGATGATCAGCAGCGCCAGGACGAGCGGCGGGAAGACGATCCTGATCTTCAAGAGCAGCCAGAAGAGGATCGCGGTGAGGATCAACATGCCGATCACGGACCATGCCGCGACACCCAAACGGCGCATGCGCTCGCCCGGAGGGAGGTGTGGGGCTCCGGGCGTCGACATTTACGAAGTATCCCGCGGCGGCGCGGGGTTCAGGTGGCGAGCGCCTGCGCGACCGCGCGCGTGATGCAGCGCGCCGCGTCGCCGCGAGCCGCGTCGCCGTAGCGCGCCACGAGATCGATGGAGTCGACGACGCCGGGCAGCACGGCGCCGCGGTCGACCTCACCCGCGACGACCAGGCAGCGCGCGCCCGCGCCGGCCGCGCGCTCGACCACGCCGGAGACGACCTTTCCCTCCGCGGTGGCGGCGTCCACCCGGCCCTCGCCCGTGACGACCACGTCGGCGCGCGCGATCAACGCGTCGAGTCCCGCCGCGGAGGCGACGAGATCGAACCCCGATACGAGCTCGGCCCCGCAGAACGCCACCAGTCCCGCCCCCAGGCCCCCGCCCGCGCCGCCGTGCGGCAACCCGTCCACGTCGACGCCGAGGTCGCGCCGTATGACCTCGGTCAGACGCTCGAGCCCGCGCTCGAGGATGTCGACCTCTGCGGAGGACGCGCCCTTTTGCGGCCCGAAGACCCGCGCGGCGCCGCGCGGCCCTTTCGGCGGATTGATGACGTCGCACGCGGCGACGATCGGAAGGGGGCGCGCGAGGTCCGCTGCGCCCGGCGCGTCGATTGCATGGAGATCACCGAGCGCGCCGCCTCCCGGCGGGAGCTCGTCGCGCGCGCGATCGACGAACCTCCATCCGAGGGCGCGCGCCATGCCGGTGCCGCCGTCGGTCGAGGCGGTACCGCCGACCCCTACGACGACCGCACCGTCGTCCTCGCGCGCGTCCAGCGCGTGACGGATCAGGTCCCCGACGCCTACCGAGGACGCCATCAGCGGAGCCGCCGTGTCCAGCAGCGCGAGCCCACAGACGGTGGCGCTCTCGAGGACGATCCGGCCATCGCGCAGCCGGGCGAGGGGAGCACGAATGCGCCGTCCGAGAGGGTCGCGCGCCTCGACGGTCCGGACGTCTCCGCCCACCGCGCCGAGCACGACCTCGAGGGTGCCCTCGCCACCGTCGGCGAGGGCAACGACGGTCACCTCGGCGCCTGGAAGCGCCGCCGAGACGCCGGCGCGCATCGCGCGCGCCGCCTCGATCGCCGTCAGCGTCCCTTTGAACTTGTCCGGCGCCACCACCACTCGCAAGCGGGCCTCTAATCCCTCGTCCGCGCGTCCCTAGGATAGGAGCGTGAACGAAGACCTCAACGTCGTGCTCGTGTCGAATCGTGGGCCCGTCTCGTTCGTCGAAAGCGACGACGGCTTTCAGACGAAGCGCGGGGCCGGTGGGCTGGCCGGCGCGCTGGACCCCGTCGCTCGCCGCCTCGGGGACAACGCGACCTGGATCGCGGCCGCGACCTCCGAGGGCGATCGCAAGGCGCTCGCGGCCGGCGCCGCCGGCGACCTACGCGCGGAGCTCGGTTATCCCGTGACCCTGCTCGATATCGAATCGGAGGTCTACGCGGATTACTACGACGTGGTCTCGAACCGGATGCTGTGGTTCGCGAACCACTGCCTATGGGACGAGCTCGACGTCCACAGCTTCGGCGAAAAGGAGATCGCCGCGTGGAGCTCCGCGTACGACCCGGTCAACGCGCGCTTCGCGCGTGCGGCCGCAGACGTCGCCGGGCCCGACGCGCTGGTGCTCTTTCAGGACTACCACCTTGCGACCGCGCCGGGGCACTTACGACGCTTACGCCCGGACCAGACGATCTTCCACTTCACTCATTCGTCCTTTTGTGGACCGGCGGGTCTCGAGGAGCTTCCCGGCGAGGTGTGGCGCGCGGTCGTCGAAGGCATGCTCGGATCGGACCTGATCGGCTTCCACGTGCCCGATTGGGCCGAAGGATTCCTAGCTGCCTGTGAGCACGTCGGGGCCGAGGTCGACCGCGCCGCCGGGCGTGTGGCGCTCGAGGCTCAGACGTCGTGGGTGCGGACGTATCCGATCCCGATCGACGCGGCGGAGCTGCGCGAGCGCGCGGCAGGCGCGGAGGCACGCGCCTGGGCGGAACGCCTCGCGGGGCGAGGCCGACTGCTGGTCCGCGCCGATCGGATGGAGCCGTCGAAGAACATCGTGCGGGGTTTCGAGGCGTTCGGGCTCCTCAAGGACCAACATCCGGAGCTGGCGGACGTCCGCTTCGTCGCGTGCCTCTACCCGTCGCGCCAGTCGATGCCGGAATACCGCGCCTACGCGGAGCAGGTGACCGCCGCCGTCGAACAGGTCAACGAACGCCATCCCGAGGCCATCGAGCTGTTCGCGGCGGACGACTTCGATCGCACGCTCGCCGCGCTGACCCTCTACGACGTGCTGCTCGTAAACCCGCTGATGGACGGGATGAACCTCGTCGCCAAGGAGGGAGCGGCCCTCAACGAGCGCGACGGCGTCCTCGTCCTGTCACGGGGCGCAGGCGCGTACGACGAGCTCGGCGACGATGCGGTCCAGCTCCACGACCCGCGCGACTTGCAAGCCACCGCGGATGCGCTCGTCGAGGCGCTGACGATGGATGCCGGCCGGAGGACCTCGATGGCTCGCCGGCTGGAGGAGAGGGCGGCCGAGCGAGCTCCCGAGGCATGGATCAACTCGCAACTCGACGATCTCGTCGCGGTGCGCGATCACGGCGCACCGGCGTCGTCGTTCAGGCAGCCGCGCGGCTGAGCCATTCGAGCAGCGCCACGACGGCCTTCGGATTCGGCATCACGACGTCCGCCCGTTCGACTAGCTCGGGCGGCACCTCCGCCGAGTCCACCGCGACACGAACGGTGTGAACCGCGTCCTCAGCCAGCTTGTCCAGTGCGTCGTAGCCCGGCAGGTCCACACGGTCGTCCCCGACGAACGCAGCGGCCTCGAGGCCCAGCTCACGCGCTCGTTCCAAGACGACTGCGGCCTTGCTGAACTCGACCGGGGGTCGAAGCTCGTACGCCAGGCGCCCACCCGCGCGCAACAGTCCGTGCCGGGCGGCGAGATCGGCGGCAATGCGATCGAGCTCGACCCTCGCTCTGTCCAGATCGGCGGCCGCGCGGAAGTGAAGCCCGAGCATCACGCCCTTGTCCTCGAGGACGGTGCCCTCGATGGCAACGCGCGCGAGCGCGGCGGAGGCCTCTTGCTTCACGACGTCCATTAGTTCGGAGAACGCCGCCGCGCGCTCGGACAGCGCGACCGATCCGTCGATCGTGCGTTCGGCGCCGTGCACCCCCCAGATCTCGATGTGCGGTCCGAGCCAGTCCAAGAGCTGATGGGCGGAGCGCCCCGACACGATCGCGACCAATCCGAGTCGCCGGGCCAGCGCTTCGAGCGCTTCGGCGACTCCCGGCAGGGGGCGCGCGTCGCCGGGCATGATCACGATCTCGGACAACGTGCCGTCGAAGTCGAGAAACAAGCCGGACGTCCCCGCCGACTCGACGAACGGCTTCCAGATGGGGTCGATGGCGTCCACGATGCCTCGAGCGTATCGGTACGCCATGCGGGCTTTGATACGGCGCGCAACTAGACTGCCGCGATGCGTCTGGTCGCTCGGCTCGCCCTCGTGATCGTCCTCGTTGCAGCGCCCGGATGCCGGCCGGACGAGCTCGATCTGCGTTATCGCTTCGAACCGCAGGCCGTGCTGACCTACGAGCTCGCCGCCGAGGCGAACGCGTTCTGGGACATCGGGACGCCCGGGTCCGGCTCTTACCGGGTGACCTTTCGCGTGATCGAGACGATCCTGTCGGTCGACGAGCAAGGTGCGGTCGTGAAGGTGACGATGCAGCCGGAGGAAGTCGAGGAGGCCGGGCTCCCGTCACCCGGCTCCGAGGACCGCACCTTCACGCTGCGCGTCGGAGAGAGCGGCGAGGTCCTGGACGTGATCGAGGTGGACGGGGTGCCCGCCACGGCGCTCGACCATGACGAGCTCGCGTTCATCGGGACGTACCGCCCGCCGCTCCCGCTCGATCCGGTTGGCCTGCACCAAAGCTGGAACGCGCGCCAGGAGGTGACCCTCGACGTCCTGTCCCAACAGCTCGCGACCCGAGGCCGCTTGCTGGGCTTGCGGCGCGAGGACCACCGCCTCGCGCAGCTCGGCTTCTCCGGGGAGGGCCCGCTCACGTGGGAAACGACGCTCCCGCAGGGCGAGGCGAGGCTCACCGGCCAGACGACGACGGGAGGCAGGGCCGAGCTCGATCTCGACGAGGGCTTCCTGCGGGCCGCGTCCTCGACGACGAGCGGTGACTTCACCGTGCGCGTGACTCCCTCGACGGGGAACGTCCCGATCACGGGAACCTTGCACCTCGACATCGAGCTCGACCTGCAGCAGGTCTCTACAGCGCAATAGAAAGCGGGCCTCAGGCCTCGTCTTGGCCGACGACGACGTGGACCGACACGTCGGCCGACAGGTTTGCCGGCTTCGGCTCGGCGACCCACTCGAAGCGCTTGGCGAGCGCCTCGGCGGCGGCGCGCGTCTCGTCGGTCGACCAGAAAACCGTCGTTTCTTCGTAGATCTTCGAAGCGTCGACGACCGTCACGATCTCGAAGCCAAGGCTTGTCAGCTCGTCGGTTATCGCTTGCTCGGTGCCCGGCGTGCCGCTCGCGTTCAGCACCTGAACGGTTATGCCGTCGGTTATGAGCTCGGGCTTCGGAGGCTCGGTCTCCTCCGGCTCCTTCGCCTTGCGAGGCTTCTTGGTCTCGTCGGGGGCGGCCGACGCGATCGGCGGCGCGACCGGCTCCTCGACGACCGGGCTGGGCGAGCGTTGACGCGAGAGCGCGGGCGAGGCCTCGTCCTGTCCTCCGAGCGACGCCACCGCGACCCATAGCGCGACTCCGACGACGCCGGCGATCATCACCCACGGCAGGAACCATCCCGCTACCGATCGGTAGAAGGGCCACTGCTCGGGCGAAGAGTGCCGCCCCATAGGGGCCTATCTCTTGCCGGGCGAGTACTGCGCGCCGAGTAGGCGGGCGACGCGCTGCCGCTGGCGGTAGGTGCGCAGCCGCTTCAGACGTTTCACGAGGATCGGGTCGTGTGCCATGGCGGCTGGGTTCTCGAGCAGGTCGTTGAGGATTTGGTAGTAGCGGGTCGCCGACATGTCGAAGCGGTCCTTTATCGCCTGCTCCTTGACGCCGGCGTGCTTCCACCACGAGCGTTCGAAGTCGAGTATCTCGATGTCGCGCTGAGTCAGATCGTCCATAGAGGCAATCTAGCCCCGCGTCCCTCCCCGACCGCGGATTTGGACCCGGTGACGTCTGTAGCGGGACGGATCAGGGGAACAAGCCGCGCGTCAGGTGAGCCTCGGCGACGCGACCGACCCCGATCCAATGAGCCGCCTGGCGCATCGTCAGGTCACGCTCGACTGCCAACGCGCGTACCTCGCCGAATGCTTTCTCCATGATCTGTCGCAGGCGGTCGTTTACCTCTTCCTCGCTCCAGAAATAGGCCTGTATGTCCTGCACCCATTCGAAGTAGGACACGGTCACCCCACCCGCGTTGGCGAGGATGTCCGGGACCACGAACACGCCACGATCGGTGAGGACCTTGTCGCCCTCGAAGGTGATCGGTCCGTTCGCCGCCTCGCACACGATCCCGGCTTTGACCGCGTCGGCGTTCTTTACGGTGATCACGCCCTCGACGGCGGCGGGGACGAGGACGTCGCATTCGATCTCGAGCAGGTCCTCGTTCGATATCGCGTCGGCTCCCGGAAAACCCGCCACCGATCCGGCCTCGAGCTTGTGGCGGTTGATGGCCTCGGGGTCGAGCCCGCGCTCCCGATAGAGGCCCCCCTCGACGTCGGACACGGCGACCACCCGGCAACCCGCGTCGTGCAGCAATTGCGCGGCGTGGCCCCCGACCTTGCCGTAGCCCTGTATGGCGACGCTGACCTCGTCGATGTTTAGGCCGAGGCACTTGAGCGTGGAGAAGATCATGTACATCACACCGCGCGAGGTCGCGCCGGCGCGACCCTTGGACCCCCCGATCGCGACCGGCTTGCCGGTAACCACCCCGGGCGCGGAGTAACCCTGGTTCATCGAGTACGTGTCCATGATCCAGGACATCACTTCTTCGTTCGTGTTCATGTCGGGGGCCGGGATGTCCCGCTCCGGTCCGATCAACGGGAGGATCTCGGAGGCGTACCGGCGGGTCATCCGCTCGAGCTCGCCACGCGACAGCTCGCGCGGGTCGACGGAGACCCCGCCCTTGGCCCCGCCGAACGGGATCCCCGCGATCGCGCACTTCCACGTCATCCACATCGCGAGTGCTTTGACTTCGTCGAGGCCGACGCTCGGGTGATAGCGGATGCCGCCTTTGGCGGGCCCGCGCGTCACGTTGTGGTGGACGCGATAGCCCTGGTACACGCGCGTCGATCCGTCGTCCATGCGGAAGGGGACGGAGACGATCAGGGCACGCTTCGGCGACCGGAGGGTCTCGTGCACACCGGGGGCCAAGCCCATGATCTCGGCGACCTCGTCGAGCTGGGCGAGCGCGGTCTCCCACGCGGATTCGAGAGAAGGATCTTCGGCTGTGGCTGCCTCTTCCAGTCCCATCGGTCCCCCGGCACTCACGTCGTCGTGATCGCAGCAGAGCTGGAGACAGGATTCGAACCTGCGACCTGCCGCTTACAAGGCGGCTGCTCTACCAACTGAGCTACTCCAGCGAGCATGCGGCCGCTCCAGCGTAACGCTCACCGCGATTGATCGGGTAGATCGGCGCGCTGCTTTACCGGCCCGCCTGCGCGTCGCGCTGGGCGAGATGCGACTCGAGCTTCCTCTTTATCCGCTGCAGAGCGTTGTCGATCGACTTCACGTGCCGCCCGAGCATCTCGGCGATCTCGTGATACGACTTGCCGTCCATGTACAGCTGAAGGACCTCTGTCTCCAATGACGACAGGATCTTTCCCATCGACGCCTTGATGCCGGCGATCTCCTCGGCAGAGATCACGAGCTCGGCAGGATCGGTCATCGTCGGCCCGACCAGGATGTCGGCAAGCGCGCGCTCCTCTTCGTGCTCGTACGACGCCCCCTTGTTGAGCGATACGTAAGAGTTGAGAGGCACGTGCTTCTGACGGGTCGCGGTCTTGATCGCAGTGATGATCTGGCGGGTGATGCAGAGCTCGGCGAAGGCGCGGAACGCAGTGTTGCGATCGCCCTGGAAGTCCCTGATCGCCTTGTACAGACCGATCATGCCCTCCTGCACGATGTCCTCTCGATCGGCACCTGCGAGGAAATAGGACCGGGCCTTGGCGCGCGCGTAGTGGCGGTAGCGACGCAGGAGCTCCTCGATGGCAGCGTCCGACCCGAGTCGAGCGCGCTCGGCTAGCTCTTCATCGGTACCTGCAATAAGAGCTTCATTGCTCGGTGCGAGGGTTTTGGAGGTCACGCCCGGCGCCGCCGCTCCTCTCCGTCTCGCGGTTCAGCAGAAGAACCGGCCGGGTGAAGGGTACCGGAATGTTCGCCCCGGCGGGCGATCTCGAACATGGCGATCCCGCCCGCCACCGACACGTTCAAGGACTCGACCCGCCCCTGCATCGGAATTCGGACAAGACCGTCACAGTGAGCGACGACGTTTCTCGACAAGCCCTTGCCCTCGGCCCCCAGGACCAGGCCCACCGGGGGCTCCGCGAGATTCGACGACCACACGTCCTGCCCGGCGCCCTCGTCGAGCCCGACGATCCACAGGCCGGCGCTCTTCGCCTGCTCCAGGGCGCCCGAGATATTGGCCACGCGGGCGACCGGCACCGTCTCCGTCGCGCCCGCCGAGACGCGCCGTACGGCCGCCGTCACTCCCGACGATCGCCGGCTCGGGAGGACGACTCCGTCGAAGCCCGCCGCCCCCGCCGTTCGAATGAGCGCGCCGACGTTGTGCGGGTCGGTTACGCCGTCGAGGAAGAGGAGCGCGCTCGCGCCACGCACGAGGTCCTCGAAGGACGAGTAACGGTATCGCGCCGTGTGGGCAACGACTCCCTGGTGGTTGCCCCCGCCGGAGAGACGATCGAGCTCAGCGCGCGCTACCTCCGCGATCGGAACGCCCGCCTGGCGCGCCCGGCGCCTGATCTCGTCGAGCGAGGAGGCACCGCCGGACCCACTTGCCAGATACAGACGTTGGATGGTCTGGCCGGCGCGCAGCGCTTCGACGACGGGCCGCCGCCCGAAGACGATCTCGTCCGGGGGAAGTGGCGCCTTAGGACTCGCCATCGTCGCGACCACCCGTGGAGCTCAGCCTCCAGCGGGCACCCGTCGACGTGTCCTCGACGGCGACGCCGAGGTCGGCGAGGCGCGCCCTGATCCCGTCGGCGCGCTCGAACGCCTTCTCCGCGCGGGCCTGCTCCCGCAGCTCGAGCAGATATTCGACCAGACCGCCGACGAGCTCCGAGCCCGCGGCGTCATCGGCGAAACGAAAGCCGAGCACGCCGGTGATCTCGAGGAACTGCTCGACCAGCGGGATGAGCACGTCGTCGCTCCCGTCGCCGTCGAGCACGCGGTTGCCCTCCGACACGAGGTCGTGAACCGCCGCAAGTGCCTGCGAGGAATTGAAGTCGTCGTCCATGGCACTGATGAACCGGCGCACGTAAGCCGGGGCCGACGTCTCGTCCGGTCGTGTAGTCGAACGCGCTTCGGGCATCGCGTCATCGAGCCTGTGCCGCGCGGCATCGCGAAAGATCTTCCACCGCTCGTACGCGTTCGCGGCATCGCTCAAAGATGCCTCGGAGAAGACGATCTGGCTCCGATACGAGCCGGTTATGGCCCAGAGGCGAGCGACCTCGCCCGGGTAGCGCTGCGCGACGTCGCGCGCGAGCACGATGTTGCCGAGAGACTTCGACATCTTCTCGGCCTCCATTTGCACCATCCCTGCGTGAAGCCAGTGACGGACGAAGGGCGGATCGATAAGACCTTCGGCCTGTGCGACCTCGTTCTCGTGGTGCGGAAAGATCAGGTCGCTGCCGCCCCCGTGGATGTCGAAGCCGGGACCCAGATACTTCATGGACATCACCGAGCATTCGATGTGCCAACCGGGCCGGCCCGGCCCCCACGGCGACGACCACGACGGCTCCCCCTCCTTCGCGGACTTCCACAGCGCGAAGTCGAGCGGGTTGGTCTTGCTCTCGTGCGGCTCGATGCGCTCGCCGGCGCGCATGTCGTCGAGGCTCCGGCCGGAGAGCTTCCCGTATTCGTCGAACTTCTCGACCGCATAGAAGACGTTTCCGTCGGCCTCGTAGGCAAGCCCCTTTTCGATCAGGCTCTCGATGGCGTCGACCATGTCCTCGATGTGTTCCGTCGCCTTGACGATCACGTCTGCCATGTCGGTGCCGAGCGCAGCCATGTCGTCTTCGAACGCCCGCGAATACTTTTGGGTCACGCCGTCGGTGGGGATGCCCTCGATCTTCGCCCGTTCGATGATCTTGTCGTCGACGTCCGTGTAGTTCATCACGTAGGTGACGTCGTACCCCCGGTAGCGCAGATACCGCCGGATCAGATCGAAGGACAAGAACGTCCGTGCGTTCCCGATGTGGATGTAGTTGTAGACCGTCGGGCCACAAACGTACATCGAGATCTTTCCCTCGTCGCGCGGTGACAGCTCGACGGTCTTACGAGCCATGGAGTCATGAACGCGTATCCCCATCGGCCTACCCTACGTTCTCGATCAGCGCGACGGCGAAGGCTGCAATGCCTTCTTTCCGGCCGGTGAAACCGAGATGGTCGGTCGTCGTTGCCTTGACCGAAACGACTGCAGGCGAGACACCGAGCGCCGCGGCTATCCCGGATCGCATCGGCTCGACATGGGGCGCGAGACGCGGCTCCTCCGCGACGATCGTCGAGTCGACGTTGCCGACGGACCAGCCGGCCTCGGATAGCGCTCTCTTGATCTCGCCGAGAAGGTCCAGGCTGGACGCGCCGGCCCACTTCTCGTCGGCCGGAAACATCCCCCCGATATCGCCCAGCCCCGCCGCGCCGAGCAGGGCGTCGCCGACCGCGTGTGACACGACGTCCGCGTCGGAGTGACCGGACAGCCCTGCGTGGTCCGGGATCGTGACCCCGCCCAAGACGAGCGGCCGCGCGTCGTCGAACGCGTGCGCGTCGAACCCGATGCCGACGCGGTTCATTCGGTCCTCAACATCGCTTCGGCCAGCTCGAAGTCCTCGTCGAAGGTGATCTTCACGTTGCGACGATCGCCTTTCACCACGGCGACGCGGCCCCCCGCGAGCTCGATCAATTGCGCGTCGTCCGTCGCGCTCGCGTCCGCGGATCGTTCGTGTGCACGTCGCAGCGCGGTGGTCACGAACGCCTGAGGGGTCTGGGCGCGCCACAAGCGCGTGCGATCGATCGTCTCGACCACGCGGTCGCCGTCGACAACCTTGAGCGTCTCCTCCACGGGCTGCGCCGGGAGCGCTCCGTCGTGGTCGTCGAGCGCGCCGATGACGCGCCCGATCAGACCGGCATCGATGAACGGACGCGCGGCGTCGTGCACCACGACGCGAGTCGCATCACCGACGTGCTCCAGGCCGCGTGCTACGGAGTCCTGCCGGGTGGGACCGCCGCTGGTGACGATGGCGCGCGGCCACGGCGTGGCCAGCTCCCGTGCGGTCTCCACCCGGTGCTCGGGAACCACGACGACGAGAGGCTCGCACCCGTAATCGGCAAGCGCGGCGAGGGACCACGTGATGAGGGGACGACCCCCGAGAAGGCGGAACTGCTTAGGTTGAGCCTGGGACCCGGCCGCAGCGCGCTCGCCGCGGCCGCCTGCGGCGAGGATCGCCGCCGGGGGCTCTATCCGAGGACCTCGTCGAGCATCTTCTCGGCGTCTTCCTCGTTGCAGTTCTTGGAGAACGTGAGCTCGGACACGAGGATCTGGCGGGCCTTTGTCAGCATCCGCTTCTCGCCGGCGGCGAGGCCCTTCTCGCGGTCGCGCTGGTGCAGGCTGCGCACGACGTCGGCGACCTGATAGATGTCGCCGGAGCGCAGCTTCTCGACGTTTGCCTTGAAGCGGCGGGACCAGTTGGTGGTGTTGGTGGTGGGCTCTTGCTTCTTGAGAACCTTGAGCACCTTCGGCACTTCCTTCGCCGGCGTGACCTGGCGGAGGCCCACCTCGTCGGTGGAGTCGACCGGCACCATCAACGTGAGCTCGCCGTACGCCAGCTTGAGGATGAAGTACTCACGTCGCTCGCCGAACAGCTCTTTGTCCTCGAGCCCCTCGATGGTTGCGGCACCATGATGGGGATAGACGACCTTGTCGCCGACACGAAAGCTCACTCGGGCAAACCTCCTGCAGTCAGTCCGGGGCGCCGTCGATGCGCCGCAAGGGGTGAGGCACTTGCGAGCCGGTACGACGCCGCATCCGAAAGAGTTGGCGACCGATCACGACCGGTTTCGACTCGTGCCTTCCTCACCAAGGGTAGCACGACGCCCCCTGAGCCCGCTGAAACCGTTGTCACACAGGGCTTTGCACGCGCTCTCGTTCGTGCGACCCGGTGATGCGCGCTAGAGCGACCCCCACGTGATCCACGCATTGCAAGCGCATCCCGCGCGGCCCACGCTCGGTTCCGCGCGGCACGAATGCTTTGTCGAACCCCAGTCGATGCGCCTCGGAGAGCCGTCGGTCCACGTTCGGGACCCGCCGGACCTCGCCGCCGAGGCCCACCTCCCCGATCGCGACGGTGCGCAGGGGAAGCGGGACGTCGAACTTGGCCGAATGTATGGCCAAGCACAGCGCGAGGTCCGCGCCGGGCTCACGCACCGCGATCCCACCGGCGACCGAGACGAAGACGTCGTCACGGCCGAACTTGAGGTCCATGCTCTTCGAGAGGATCCCGAGCAACAGCGCGAGCCGCTTCTGCTCGATACCCATAGCGACCCGGCGCGGCTGGCCGCCCTCGCTCTCGGAGACAAGGGCCTGCAGCTCGAGCAGCATCGGCCGTGAGCCCTGCGTGCCGGGGAACACGCAGGACCCACTGACGCCGTCGTAGCGGTCCTCGAGCAACATCGACGAAGGATCGGCGACGTCGTGCAACCCGTTCTTGCGCATGGCGAACACGCCGGTCTCGTCGCACGCGCCGAACCTGTTCTTCGTCGCTCGCAAGAGCCGCAGGGCGTGGTCCCGGTCGCCCTCGAGGCTCAACACCACGTCGACGACGTGCTCGAGCGTGCGCGGGCCCGCCACCGTCCCGTCCTTGGTCACGTGGCCGATGAGGACGGTCGACGTCCCCGTGGACTTCGCGTACGCCACCAACGAGGCCGCGCACTCGCGCACCTGCACGACCGACCCCGCGGCTTGGTCGAAGCGGGGGTCCTCGAGCGTCTGGATCGAGTCGACGACCACGAGATCCGGCCGCTCGGCGGCGACCGTCGCGAGCACGTCCGGCAGTGAGCGCGACGCAGCTATCCCTATGTCGCCCATGTCAGCGTCGAGCCGTTGCGCCCGAAGCGCCACTTGGTCGGGCGATTCCTCGCCGGAGATCAACAGTGCCTTGCGTCCATCGCGCGCTATCCCCGCCATGAGCTGGGTTGCGAGCGTCGACTTACCCGCGCCCGGGTCCCCGAAGAGGAGGGCGACTGTCCCCGGGACGATTCCCCCGCCCAGGACGCGGTCGAGCTCGCCGACGTTAGTCGGGACGCGCGCCGGGGCGGGAGTCGTCGCGGCGAGAACCGACAGGTCGAGGCGGCGGCCGCCCTTGTCGTGCTGCGGCGGTTCGGTCGCGCTGCTCCATGCCCCGCACTCGGGGCACCGCCCGAACCACCGGGGCGAGCTGTGCCCGCACGCGTTGCACGTGAAGTTCGACATGTGCTCAGGCTAGAGAGGGGGTGCGACAAGTTTGCCGCCTACCTCGAAGGACCCCCCTCGAAGCGCGGTCACAGCGCGCTTCGAGCACACACCTTGGAGAAACCGAGTTCTAGCGACCGAGCCGCGGCACCTCTGCCAACACCGGAGTGCGACCGACGTCCCCGACCGTCCCGAGCTGCTCGAGGCTGCGGGCGTCGAAGACCTGGATCGACCAGCTCGGCTCGTCGAAGGACGGGGCATAGATCCGGCGGCCGCCCGGTCCGAGGGTCATCGTCCAGAAGAAGTCCTCGGCCCTCACCGAGGCGATTTGGTCCCACGTCCGGACGTCATACGCCGCGATGCCGTTCGCATCGACGATCGAGCTCGACCCGAGAGGGGCGGTCCCGACGTAAAGGGTCGACCCGTCGGACGAGAGCGCCACCTTCTGCGTTTGAACCTTCACCCGGGGTTCCAGGTCGACCTCTGTACGCAGCTCTTGCGTCACCGCGTCGACGACGTAGACGTGCCCGGCTCGGGTTACGGCGTAGATAGTTCCTCCGTCGGAGGAGGCCGACGCCCATGCGATCTCCTCGTCGGACACGCCGGCACGGGGGAGATCGAGACGCTCGAAGGAGGCCGCGCTGCCGTCCCCGTCGACCTGCAGGAAATACACGAAGTTGGTCGTCGGGACCGTAGAGGCGCGTCCCGGAGTAGCGGTAAACGAGCAGACGACCGAGAGCGCGTTCTCCCCACGCGGCAGCAACACCATCCGGGTGCAATCTGGCAGATCGATGGAGTTAGGCAGCAACGAGTTCGTTTCCGTGTCGAATGTGCCTACCAGCGCTTTGCTGCGAACGGGACCGCGACGAATCGTGCTCTCGCCAAGATAGAGACGGGCTCCGTCGAACGACGACACGAAGTCGGGGGCGTAGATCGGGGGCTTGTGGAGCGTGCGGTTCTTGTTCGTCCCGTCAAGCTCAGGAAGCGTTGCCCGCGCATGACGTTCACCCGTGCCCGTGTCGTACGTGTCGATGACGTTTTGGCGATTCTGGATGCTGTCCGCCTGCAACGTCGACATCACGTATGCGCGAGAGCCGTCCGGAGACAGCGTGAGCTGCGGATCGTAGCCGGCCCGGTAGCGCCCTGCGCTCCTTCGCTGAAGGAGCTCGGGGCGGCTGGTCTCGTCGAGCGCGTAGACGGCGGCCTCTAGTCCCGGATATCGATTGGTCGGATCGAGAACGTAGAGCTCGTCCGTCCACGGCCCAATCGAATGGTCACCCGCGGGCTTCGGCCTAGCGGTGTCGAACAAGCGCGTGCCGCCCACGACGGCCCCCACGGCCAGCACTGCAACCGTCATCACAGCAGTCGCGACGCGCACGAATGAGCGCATGCCTACCCTCCTCGTTAGCTCCGCCTCGAAAACAGTGGGAGTGGGCGCCGCGTCTGCCGCGCGTCGAAGCGATGCACGAAGCCGCGGATCGAAGTCGCTCACTGCCATACCTCCTCACGAAGCTGACGGATGGCGCGCGCTGAGAGCGCCTTTACGGCGGCGACCGAGCAACCCATCGCGTCGGCGGTCTCGCGCTCGGAGAGGTCGAGGTAGTAGCGCAGCACGATCGCCGTCCGCTGGCGCAACGGGAACGTGAGCAAGCGCTCGAAGATCTCGTCTCGATCGCCTGGATCACGCTCGAGCCGATGAATCGTTTGGTTCGCAAGGTGGCGGCGCTCGAGGGCGCGCCGGCGGAAGTGGTTCTTGGCGAGATTGGACACGGTCTTGCGGAGGTAGGAGCGGAACTTCTCGGGATCGTGGATGCGCGGCCAGCGCGCCGCAACCCGCACGAACGCGTCCTGGACCAGGTCACGTGCCAGCTCGCCGTCGCCGGTCAGCAAGAAGGCCAACCGCACGGCATCCGGCGCGTGCGTCCCGTACATCTCGGCCAGCTCGTCCCGCCGCGCCCGCTCGATCGTGGTCTCTCCCATGCCCGCGTCCAACGTCGTCGAGTGAAGCATCACCTCTTGGACACGTAGGCCAACGAGAAAGAATCGCTTCCCCGTGGACTTTTGTGCGTGGTCACGCTCAGGGTCCGTCTACCGCCGAAAGTCGGACCAAGAGAAAGGGCCCGGCTCGCAAGCCGGGCCCTCTTTGATCACGTAGCGATGCGGCTTAGCCCTCGGGCAGGGCCTCCGGCTCGCCGTCGCCGACGCCCGCGCCGGCCAGCTCGACCGGCGGGTGGTCCGGCGAGCGCTCGGCTCGCTTGAACACGATCTCGTCCTCGCCCTCGTCGTTCTTGGCGACGTCGACGATGATCGTGTCGCCGGCCTCGTACTCCTTCCAGAGGATCTTCTCGGACAGAGGGTCCTCGACGAGGCGCTGGATCGCCCGGCGCAAGGGCCTGGCTCCCAGAGCGGGGTCGTAGCCCCTCGCCGCGAGGAGGTTCTTCGAGGGCTCCGTCAGCTCGATGCCGACATCCTGGCTCTCGAGCTGAACCGACACCCTGGCGATCATCAGGTCGACGATCGAGGTGACCTCCTCACGAGAGAGCTCGTGGAACACGATGACCTCGTCGATGCGGTTGAGGAACTCGGGCCGGAAGTTGCGCTTCAGCTCTTCCTGCACGCGCTCCTTCATCTTGTCGTAGGTGAGCTCGGCGCTTGCCTGCCCGAAGCCCATCGCCGGCTTGCGCAGGTTATGCGTGCCGAGGTTCGACGTCATGATGATCACGGTGTTCTTGAAGTCCACCGTCTTGCCCTGAGCGTCGGTCAGACGACCGTCCTCGAGGATCTGAAGCAACGTGTTGAACACGTCGGGGTGCGCCTTCTCGATCTCGTCGAGGAGCACGACCGAATACGGACGGCGACGAACCGCTTCCGTCAGCTGACCGCCTTCTTCGTAACCGACGTAGCCCGGAGGCGAACCGACGAGCCGGCTGACCGTGTGCTTCTCCATGTACTCCGACATGTCGAGCTGGATCAGCGCGTCCTCGTCGCCGAAGAGGAACTCGGCGAGAGCCTTGGCCGACTCCGTCTTTCCGACACCGGAGGGGCCGAGGAAGATGAACGAGCCCGATGGACGCTTCGGGTCCTTGAGGCCTGCGCGCGTGCGACGAATCGAGCGAGACACGGCCATGATCGCGTCGTGCTGCCCGACGATGCGCTTGTGCAGCTCGTCCTCCATGCGCAGGAGCTTGGCGGTCTCCTCCTCGGTCAGCGAGACGACGGGGATGCCGGTCCACGACGACAGGACCTCGGCGATCTCCTCCTCGTTGACCTCGGCGAAGGCCTCGCCCTCTGCCGCGCGCCACTCGGTCTCGCGCTCGGCACGCTCGGCCGTAAGGCGCTTCTCCTCGTCGCGGAAACCCGCGGCGCGCTCGAAGTCCTGGGCCTCGATCGCCTCTTCCTTCTTCATACGGACGTCCGCGATCTTCTCTTCGAGCTCGCGGTAGTCGGGCGGCGCGCTCATGCGACGGATGCGCAGGCGCGAGCCCGCTTCGTCGATGAGGTCGATCGCCTTGTCCGGCAGGAACCGGTCGTTGACGTACCGGTCGGCGAGGTTCACCGCGGCGACGAGCGCGCCGTCGGTGATCGAGACGCGGTGGTGCGCCTCGTAGCGGTCGCGCAGTCCCTTGAGGATTTCGATGGTGTGCTGCAGCGTCGGCTCGCCGACCTGGATCGGCTGGAACCGCCGCTCGAGGGCGGCGTCCTTCTCCAGGTGCTTGCGGTACTCGTCGAGCGTCGTGGCGCCGATGGTCTGCAGCTCACCGCGGGCCAGCATCGGCTTGAGGATGCTGGCGGCGTCGATCGCGCCCTCGGCGGCACCGGCCCCGACGAGCGTGTGGATCTCGTCGATGAACAGGATGATGTCGCCGCGGGTGCGGATCTCCTTGAGCACCTTCTTGAGGCGCTCCTCGAAGTCACCGCGGTAGCGCGAGCCGGCGACCAGCGCGCCGAGGTCGAGCGTGTAGAGCTGCTTGTCCTTGAGCGTCTCGGGCACCTCGCCCTTGACGATCGCCTGGGCGAGTCCCTCGACGACGGCGGTCTTGCCGACGCCGGGCTCGCCGATCAGCACCGGGTTGTTCTT
>DATBND010000403.1:0-10589 GCA_036554505.1 Actinomycetota bacterium
GGTTCCCGCCGCCGCAGGCGATACCGCGGGGTCGCGTCACAGGGGGATGTTGCCGTGCTTTCTCTGGGGGATCGTCTCGCGCTTGCTGCGAAGCATCTCCAGCGCTTTCACCAACCGGCTGCGCGTCTCCTGCGGTGGGATGACCGCGTCGACGTAGCCTCGCTCCGCCGCGATGTACGGGGTGGAGAACTTCGACGAGTAGTCGGAGATGAGCTCGGCCCTGGTTGCATCCGGGTCGGACGAGCCCGCGATCTCCTTGCGATGGATGATGTTGACCGCGCCTTCGGCCCCCATCACGGCGATCTCCGCCGACGGCCACGCGAACGAGATGTCGGCGCGGATGTGCTTCGAGTTCATGACCACGTATGCGCCCCCATACGCCTTGCGAGTGATCACCGTGAGCCGCGGCACGGTCGCCTCGCTGAACGCGTACAACAGCTTGGAGCCGTGACGGATGATCCCCCCGTACTCCTGCTCGGTGCCCGGGAGGAAGCCCGGCACGTCCACGAAGGTCACCAACGGGATGTTGAACGCGTCGCAGAACCGCACGAACCTTGCCGCCTTCGTCGACGACGTGATGTCGAGCGTCCCGGCCAGCACCTGAGGTTGGTTGGCCACGACTCCCACCGGATGCCCGGCGAGGCGCGCGAACCCACACAGGATGTTCTGCGCCCAATGCGGATGGATCTCGAAGAATTCCCCGTCGTCGAACACCGACCCGATCACGCCGTGCATGTCGTACGGCTTGTTCGACGAGTCGGGGATCATGTCGAGGAGCTCGTCACAGCTCCGCATCGGATCGTCGGTCGGCGGGAAGTACGGCGGCGACTCGAAGTTGTTCGACGGCAGGAACGAGAGCAGATACCTGACCTGGGTCAGGCAATCCTCGTCATCGGCGGCGACGACGTGCGCGACGCCGGACTTGGACGCGTGGCTCATCGCTCCGCCGAGCTCTTCCTGTGTGACGGTCTCGCCGGTCACCGCCTTGATGACCTCGGGCCCGGTGATGAACATGTGTGAGGTCTCGCTCACCATGAAGGTGAAGTCGGTCATCGCCGGCGAGTACACCGCGCCGCCCGCGCACGGGCCCATGATCGCGGAGATCTGCGGGATGACGCCCGACGACCGGACGTTGCGATCGAAGATGTACCCGTACCCGGCGAGGCTCGCGGCCCCCTCCTGGATGCGCGCGCCACCGGAGTCGTTGAGTCCGATGACCGGGGCGCCCGTCTGGAGCGCGAGGTCCATGATCTTGCAGATCTTCTCGCCCATCACCTCGCCCAGCGACCCCCCGAACACAGTGAAGTCCTGGGCGAAGACGAAGACCTTGCGGCCGTCGATGGTCCCCCAGCCGGTCACAACAGCGTCGCTCAGGGGCCGGCGATCCTCGATCCCGAAGCCGACCGACCGGTGACGGACGAGCATGTCGGTCTCCACGAAGGAGCCGCGGTCGAGGAGCTTCTCGATCCGCTCGCGGGCGGTGAGCTTGCCGCGCTCGTGCTGTCGCTCGATCGCGACCTCACCGCCGGCGGTCCCGGCCTCGGCCTCGAGCCTCCCAAGCTCGGCCAGCGCGTGGTCGATCGGGCGGTCGGCCGCCCCCTCTGCCGCACCGTCGCCGGCCCCGGAGGGCAGGTCGGCCGGTTGCCGGCTCTCTTCGGTCGTTGCCACGTGCGAGAGTGTAGCGGGAGCCCTCCGGGCCCCCCTGACGCCGGAATGACACCCCCCTGACGCCGGTCTCGTCAGGTTCCCCTCGGGAGTCGGGTCAATTCGGACAAATTCACTCGCCGGGCGGGCAGGTAATGACGGGCGTGGGTCGAACCCAAGGATTATGGGCATCCGGCAGGCATGGTCAGACATACGCGAGCTGCGGCGCGAGCTCCACGAGCTCACGAAGCCGTCCTCCGAAGAGGAGGAGGCGACCTACAAGATCGCGGTCTCGGCACGGCGCTTCTCCCGCAGGAGCAAGCACGTCGTCGACGACAAGCTCAACTTCTCGGCGACGCTGATGCGCGCCGGCGAGGTCGACGCCGCCAACCGGCTCCTCGAGGAGTTCGAGCGCGACATCCGCACCGAGGAGGCCGCGCTCATCGAGTGCGTCAACGAGGTCAAGGTCGCCCGCTCCTTGAAGCGTGATCGAGTCAGCCGTCTTCGCCTCGTCAGGCTGATGGCTGTCGCGCTGCTCGGTGCATGCGTGATGAGCTTCTCGGCTCTCGGCATCGCGGTGGCCGGCATGTTCCAGGATCGAGCCAACAAGGATGCCGTCGCGGCGTCCGCGTCCCGTCACGGAACGCGTGCCGCGGTCGCGCGTAATCGTCCGGCCAAGGCTGCGCACGAACGCTCGCGCCGCACGATGCGCGCCCTGCAGGTCGCGGGCGCACGCGAGTCGTTGACGCAGCAGCAGCTCGATACGGTGCGCGAGCTTGCGATCTCCGGGGACGATGCCGAGCTCACCGACTTCCTCCTGAGCGTTCTGCCTGCGACCGTTGCCGAGAAGGTCTCGCACGTCCTCGGCGTCGTCGAGCCTCCCGTCGAGGCCGTCGCATCGGCCGCTCCCGAGGTCGCTGTTGACGTCGCCGACAAGCCCACCAGGAAGGCCGCCAAGAAGCGCGCCGAGGCCGCCGCCAAGGCCGACGCCGAGGAGGAAGCCGCCAAGGAGTCGCACGAGACCGAGCAGTCGGCCGAGGGCGACGACACCGGCTGGGGCGACGACTCCGGTTCCAGTGACGGCTCTGGTTCGGGCGGCGGCAAGGGCGGCGGCGGAGACAAGGGCGACGGCGGCGGCGAGGACCAGGGCCCGATCCCGGATCCCGAGGACCTTCAGTAGCCGTCTCGCAGCGCCCCCGCCGGTCTTCGCCGGCCCACGACTCGTCGCTGCAGGCGGGCTTAGCTGTGCGTGAAGACGCTTTCGCCGTTTTCGAGGCGGCCCGTGAGGCCCACGTTTTCGAGTGCCACCCTTCCCGCGTCCGAGGTGACCTCTCCGAGAACCATCGCGTCGTAACCGGCGGATGTGATCGCGTCTAGGGCCGTTGCTCGCTCCTCGTCGGCGACGACCACCACGAAGCCGACGCCCATGTTGAAGACGCGGTACATCTCGGCGGGGCTGATCTCACCGACCTGCTGGACGAGACGGAAGATCGCGTGGGGCTCCGGCAAGCTCTGGATACTGAAGCCGACCTCGGTGCTCAGACGGCAGAGGTTGACGAGCCCGTCGCTGGTGATGTGCGCGAGCCCGTGTGGGGACACGCCCGCACTCCACAGCGCCTCGACCGCGCGGACGTAGATCTCGGTCGGCTGCAGCAACTCCTCGCCAAGAGAGCGGCCGAGCACTCCGACGAAGTCGCCGAGGTCGTATCCGCCCGTGTCGAGCAACACACGGCGTGCGAGCGTGAGGCCGTTCGAGTGGATGCCGGAGGAGGCGATGCCGAGGATCGCATCGCCGGGCGCCAGCGCGTCGCCGAGAACGATCTCGGCGGGCTTCACCGTCCCGATGCACGTGCCGACGAGATCGAATGCGCGCTCGTCGCCCGGGACCTTGCCGTCCGAGCCGATGACTTCCGGGAGCTGCGCGAGCTCGCCCCCGGGGATCGCGACCGACGCCTCCTTCGCGGCCGCGCCCAAGCCTTTGAGGATCTCGTCGGCGCGACGAGCGTCGAGGGTGTGCACCCCGAGGTAGTCGACCATCGCGATCGGCCGCGCCCCCACGCAGACCACGTCGTTCACGTTCATCGCTACGCAGTCGAAGCCGATCGTCTCGTAGCGATCGAGCGCGGACGCGACGAGCGTCTTGCTTCCGACGCCGTCGGTCGATATCGCTATCGCGAGCCCGTCGGTGACCTGCAGGACGCTTGCGTACTGCCCGAAGCGCGTCAGGAGCCGGACGTTCTCCGGCAACGACAACGTGGGGCCGAGGTGGCGAACGACGGCCGACAGCGCGTCGCCCTGTCCCGCGACACCGGCATCCTCGTAGCTCTTTGCGCCCACGCCCCGACGCTAACCCACACAGTGCGCCCCACCACATCCATCCCCGGAGGTTGACGCGAACTTGTTGCTGTGAGTGTCGCCAGGCGAGCCGCACGGCAACGAGATCCTGATCGCGCTTGTCTGGCTCTTGCCTCCCGTCAGTTCGGCGTCATCTCGAGGGCGCAAGCGCTGCGTTGCGGGCTTGAGCCACCAAGCGATCGCCCGGCGGGTCGGGACAGGAGCTTGGGAGAGGGTCTGCTCCGCCGTCTACCGAATCGCAGGCTTGCCCGAGACGTGGCAACAGCTGCTCATGGCCGGGACTCTGTGGGGGGATGGTCTTGCCTCTCATCGCTCCGCTGCATGGCTTTGGGGCTTGTCCGGAGTAAATGAAGGGACCTGCGAGATCACCGTGGAATCGGCGCGGCGGAGCCCGATCGATCAGCTCGTGGTCCACCGAGCATCCGATCTCACTTCCCCCGATCGGGTGCATCGGGACCCCTTCCCGATTACGAGTGTTCACCGAACACTGATCGATCTCGGGTCCGTTGTTGCCGCCAGGGAGCTAGAGATTGCCTTGGACAGCGCGCTGCGGCAGAGGCTCACTACCGTCCAACGCCTGCACCGGCGCCTCGCAGCGATGGAGCCCAGGGGCAGGCGAGGGCCGTCGGCTCTTCGGGGGTTGTTGAGGGAGCGTGGCACCAGTGGCGCATCGGAAAGCCCGCTGGAGACACATTTCATGCGTCTTGTTCGATCATCCGGACTGCCCTTGCCAGTCGCGCAGTTCGAGGTTGCGACAGGCTCGTCGTTCGTGGCCCGCGTGGACTTTGCTTACCCACACTTGAAGCTCGCCATCGAATTGGATGGCTACGAGTTCCACCACGGAAAGACCGCTTGGCGAAGAGATCTCTCTCGCAGGTCGGCGCTGGCTCGTGTCGGATGGCGAGTGATGCACGTGACGTCCGCGGATCTCACCGCTCCCGAAAAGGTGGTCGACGATCTGCGCGAGGCGCTCGGTCGGAATTTGTTGTCGTAGATGCCGCTACGCGAGCGTCACGGCAACGAGATCGAGGCGCGGGCGGGGGGCTAGGCGACCGGGGTGGCGGGCTCGAGGGGCTCTGAGGGTTGGACGGTCGAGCCTCGGGCCCGGCCGGGGAGGCGCAGAGCCACCGCTGTCACCGCCGCCACGGGCACGGCGGCGACGAGGTAAGCGGTCCCGTACGACGCGCTCTCGGCGAGCGAGCCGATGGCCGTCGGAGAGATCAAGTAGCCGAGGTCGCCGGCCATCTGGTTCACGCCGATCGCGGCCCCCGAGCCCTCGCGCGGGATCGAGTCCGCCAAGAGCCCACCGGCCGCCACTCCGCCCGCGGCGATCCCGCACCCGATCACGAGCAGCAACGGATAGATCGCCCACGGTACGGACTCGATCTGGCCGAGCAATCCGACGCCCGCGGTGAGCGCGATCAGCGACGGTACGAGCACGGCGCGCCGTCCGTACCGATCGGCGGCGCGGCCCGCCACGATCATGATCAGGAGCTCTCCGATGGACATCGCGGTCAGCGCGATGCCGATCTGCGAGCGCGAGAGGTTCAGGACCTCCTCCGCGTACACGACGCCGACTATCTGGGCCGGGCCGGAGATCGCCCACCACCCTGCGAACGTCGCGAGTAGCGCGGTCATGAACCGAACGTCGGAGAACAGCGGTCGAGCGGCGCGCAGCGCCTGGATGGGCGACTTTCGCTCGGCCACGGCGCGCGCCGGCCCCCCCGCCATCACGAACCACGTGACGACGGTCGCGATCACGAGCCCGAACCCGTAGATGAGGAAAGGCGCGGCCAGGCCGAAGCGCGCCGCGACGATCCCACCCAACACCGGCCCCGCCGCGATCCCGACAAGGAAAGAACTACGAAATGCCCCGGACGCTCGCCCCATCGCGGAGGGCTCGATGATTCGCAGGATCCGCGCCATCAGGCCGTTGATGAAGAACGCCGAGCCGACTCCACCGACGCCCCGAGCGATCACGAGCTGAGGAAAGCTCTGCGCGAGCCCGGCAAGGATCGACGAGCCCGACACGATCAACAGCCCGGCCATCGTCGACGCACGATCGCCGAAGCGGTCGACGACGAGCCCTCCGACGATGCCAAACGAAAAGCGCGTGAGACCGAACACGAATTGCACGAGCCCAACCGCTCCGAGCCCGACGCCGAACGACTTCGCGTACAGCGGTAGCACCGGCACCACCAGACCGAAGCCGAGCGCGACCGTGATCGAGATCGCGAGCAGCCGGCGGAACTCGGGACGCCGGAGTGGGCTGGGCGGCACCGGCGCGCCGCCGGCCGGAGCAGAAGACGCCGCGTGTGTCGCGTCCTGGTCAGGCCCCGGCCCGGCGCCGCCCGAAGCAGAGGGCGAAGCCGGAACAGCTTGCGTCGCGCCGTCGCCCGGCTCCGGCTCGGGCGGGATGCGGCTCAATCCCCGTGCGCGTCCGGCGCCTGTATCAACTCGACGAGGAGGCCGTGGTTCGACTTCGGATGAACGAACGCGACCATATGCCCGCGGCCCCCACGGCGGGGAGCCTCGTCGATCAACGCGACCCCTTTGGCCTTGAGCTCTGCCAGCGTGGCTACGAGGTCGTCGACCTCGTACGCGATGTGATGGAGGCCCTCACCGCGGCGCTCCAGGAACTTCCCGACCGTCGTGTCCGGCGACGTCGCGCCGAGCAGCTGCAGGTACGACTCGCCGAGCCGGAGCATCGCTTCCTCGACGCCTTGGTCCTCCACACGTTCGCGGTGGTCGACGTCGAGGCCCCAGACGTCTTTGTAATGCGCGATAGCAGCGTCGATGTCGGCGACCGCGAGCGCGACGTGTTCGATCTTCCCGAGCATCCCGGAATCCTAGAGGAACCCCCGCGATCGTCTCGACGATCGCGGCGTCGCCTAGGACGAGGGCGCTCCTCTCTCAGACGTCCTCGAAGCTCCCGTGCCGGCCGCTCCCGGACGCGAACCTCGACGCGCCTTGGACCGCATCGCCGAGACCGTCCATCCCGTGCCGGAGCTCGTTCGCGAGCGCGTCCCGCTCCGACAGCGACCACTGCTCGAGGAGTGAAGCCCTGTCCGCCCGCAGGCACGCCTGCGGCGAACGGGCGATCTCTTTCCCCAGGGCGATCGCGACGTCGAGAGCTTCGCCCGGGTCGCACAATCGATTCACGAGCCCGATCTCGTAGGCCTCGCCGGCCTCGACCGGCCGTCCCGTGAGCACCAGGTCGAGAGCGCGGCCCTCGCCCACGATGCGCGGCAGCCGGATCGTGCCACCGTCGATGAGCGGCACACCCCAACGACGATTGAAGACGCCGAACACCGCATCCCCCGCCGCGACACGTAGGTCGCACCAGAGCGCGAGCTCGAGACCCCCTGCCACCGCGTGGCCTTCGACTGCCGCGATGACGGGCTTGGTCAATTGCATCCGCGACGGCCCCATCGGGCCATCGCCGTCTTCAGTGATGACATTGGT
The DNA here is from genome assembly GCA_036554505.1 of Actinomycetota bacterium. GTDB lineage: Bacteria > Actinomycetota > CADDZG01 > CADDZG01 > WHSQ01 > DATBND01. The sequence goes on from DATBND010000403.1 coordinate 7,465, forward strand.
GCGCTCGCTCCCAGACGAGACCGCCTTCAGGTCCGCTCCCGCGCAGAACGTCCCACCCGCGCCCCACAGGACTCCGACCGCGGCGTCGCCGTCCGCGTCGAACTCACGGAAGGCGTCGGCGAGGGCGGCTGCCGCGGGGCCGTCGACGGCGTTACGAACGTCGGGGCGGTCGATGATCACGACCGTCACGGGCCCTCGTTTGGACACTCTGACGCCGTCCACGCCTCACTCTAGAATGAGGCGAGCAAAGGAAGAAAGTCGGTTGCCCGGCGTTGAGCAAGGTGATGGCGGCTCTAGCAGCGAGGCCGCAGCCTCTAGGAGCGAGCGAGCACGGCAGCCCGCCACGGAAGCCTGGCAACGACAGCAGCCTTGCGGAGAAACAAGCAGCCTTGCGAGGAAACAAGCGAAGGAACGAAAGGAGCGCGTGCATCATGGCCCCCTCGGTGATCGTCTCGGCGGCACGAACCGGAATCGGCAAGTTCGGCGGCGCCATCTCGGGCGTCCCGGCCGTGGATCTCGGCGGCCGCGCGATCGAGGGAGCCATCGAGCGCGCGGGCATCCAGGGTGACCAGGTCGACTACGTGATCATGGGTCAGGTCCTGCAGGCCGGCACCGGGCAGATCACCGCTCGCCAGGCCGCGATCAAGGCCGGTATCCCGACGAGCACGCCGGCGATCACGATCAACAAGGTGTGCCTCTCGGGGCTCAACGCCATCGCTCTCGCCGACCAGCTGATCCGGGCCGGCGAGGTGTCGGTCGTCGTCGCCGGCGGGATGGAGTCGATGGACCAGGCGCCTTACCTCCTTCCGAAGGCGCGCACCGGCTATCGCATGGGCGACGGCAAGCTCGTCGACTCGATGATCCACGACGGGCTGTGGGACGCGTTCAGTCACAAGCACATGGGCGACCAGTCCGACGACGTGAACAAGGAGTTCTCGATCGGACGGGAAGAGCAGGACGCGTGGTCCGCGCGCTCGCACCAGCGCGCCGCCGCGGCGACCGAGAGTGGTCGCTTCGCCGAGGAGATCGTTCCCTTCGAGATCCCTCAGCGAAAGGGCGACCCGATCTCCTTCGCTACCGACGAGGGCATCCGTCCCGACACGACCGTCGAGTCGCTCGCGAAGCTGAAGCCCGTCTTCCAGTCGGACGGCACGATCACCGCGGGCAACGCGTCGCAGATCTCGAACGGGGGGGCCGCGGTCGTCGTCATGAGCGCCGAGCGCGCGCAGGAGCTCGGCGTCACGCCGATCGCGGAGATCGTCGCTCACGGGATGTCCGCGGACCGGCCTCCGTATCTGCACACGGTTCCGGCGCTCGCTATCCAAGCCGCGCTGAAGAAGGCCGGTATGTCGCCGAACGACCTCGATCTCGTGGAGATCAACGAGGCGTTCGCGGCGGTCGCGCTGCACTCGACGCGGATGCTGTTCAACGGCAACGGCGGTGCCGAGGACAAAGTCAACGTCAACGGCGGTGCCGTCGCGCTCGGGCATCCCATCGGTTGCACCGGGGCACGTCTCACGGTGTCCCTCATCCACGAGCTTCGCCGGCGCGGTGGCGGCACGGGCGTCGCGGCTCTGTGCGGCGGTGGCGGCCAGGGCGACGCGATCGTCTATCGGGTCCCTGCCTGAGCCGGCATGGCCCGCCCGGAGTGGGCCGATGACGACTTCTGCTATCTGACGACGATCGGACGCCGGTCGGGGCGGCCGCACACGATCGAGATCTGGTTCGCGGAGGACTCGGGACGTCTCTTTCTCCTCGCGGGCGGAGGCGAGCGTGCCGACTGGGTTCGTAACCTTCGAGCCGATGCCCGGGTCGGGCTGCGAGTCGGCGACTACGACGACTCGGCGACGGCTACGGTCGTGACCGACGCGACCGACGATGCGCTCGCCCGGCGGTTGCTGGCGGCGAAATACCAAGGCTGGCGGCCCGGGCAAGAGTTGAGCGGTTGGGCTCAGACCGCGCTCGCGGTCGAGGTGGTCCCTGGCTAGCGTGCCGTAGCCCGCGGCGTGTGGTTGGCCCTTCCCGCACACCCCGCGGCGTGCGGCATGAAGGAAGGCAAGCAGGGTCGGAGGCGCCCCCGGCGAACCCTTGACCCGTGAGGATCACGCGCGCTCTCGTGGCGATTCTGTTGCTGGCGTCCCTCGTCGCGTTTCCTGGGGGCTCTGCCGGCGCGCAACCGCCCGCCGGCAACATCTCCAAGAACGTCGAGTTCATTGCCAACATCCCCGAGATGAAGAGCGCGATCTCGATCAACTTCATCGGCGAGACCATGTTCGTGTCGACGGCGCACGGTCTCTACGCGTACTCGCTCTCGGATCCCGCGGCACCGAGCCTGCTGAGCAGCCTCCCGATGTACATCTGGGAGAACGAAGACATGGCGGTCGACGCGAAGCGCAACCTCGTGTTCATCTCGCGCGACCCGCGCGGGTTCACGTCGCCGGCGACGCCCGGGAGCTTTCCTTACGGGGCGGTCCACATCATCGACGTGTCACTCGGGCACGCCATGACCACGGTGAGCACCTTCCCGGTCGAGGCAAGCCACACCGCGACTTGCATCAACAACTGTGACTTCCTGTGGACGGGCGGCCCGGCCAAGGGCGTGCAGCAGCCCGCCGAATGGGGCGGCCGGCCGATCTTCTCGACCGACGTCACCGATCCGATGAATCCCGTTGCGTGTCCGGAGCCCATCGACCTCGGACGCAACGACGGAGTCACCGACTACGCACACGACGTGCAGGTCGACGCGGCCGGCGTCGCGTGGGTCTCAGGGGCGGGTGGCGTGCGCGGGTACTGGACCAGCGGCAAGCATCGCAATCCGCTCACAGGCAAGAAAGAGAAGGCGACCGGTTGCAAGCCGATCCCGTACGCGGGCGGAGGTTCTCCCGAGAAGGCGACCCCATCGCGCTTCATGCACAACTCGTGGCGGAACATGAACGCGAAGGTCGGCGGGCGCAAGGGTTCGGTTCTCTACGGGACCGAGGAGAACCTCTCGTCCGACTGCAACACGTCGGGCCGCTTCACGACCTACGACCTGAAGGGCTCGTACAACGGCGAGGGGTGGAAGAACATCGCCAAGACGAAGTTCCGGATGAAGGCACTGGACTGGTTTACGCCCGAGGGCCAGG
>DATBND010000409.1:0-6057 GCA_036554505.1 Actinomycetota bacterium
AGACGATGCTCGACTTCCATCAGAACCTCGACGCGATGCACTCGTACCAGTCGCCGCCGTGGTCCTGGCTCCTCTTGAAGCGACCCGTCTCCTATTACTTCCACACGGCCGCGAACGGCGACTACCGGGAGATCATGGCGACGGGCAGCCCGTTCGTGTGGTGGTCGGCGATGCTCGCGCTGCTCTACACGTTCGTGACCTGGATCCGCTCGCGCGACATGCGAGATCCGGCCGGGCTCATCTTTCTCGGCTTCGCTCTGACATATCTGCCGTGGCTGATCTTCGCCAGGAGCGCGGTGTTCATCTTCTATCTGCTGCCCGCGATCCCGTTCATGTGCCTCGCGCTTGCGTACGTAGCGACGCGCATTGGCGAGTCATGGGAGGCGCGCTCGGCCGTTGGGTTGTTCTCGGTGGGTGCGGTCGGCCTGTTCATGTTCTACGTGCCTCTGACGACCGGCGCGCGTCTCCCGCAGGACCAGTGGGACCAACGCGTTTGGATATTCGACAATTGCGACCCGCCCCCGGCGGTCAACACGACGATCACGGTCACCCAGACCCGCGGGGGGAGCGTCGTGACGAAGGCAACGCCGACGAAGAAGCCTCCCGACAGCGTGCCGCCTCCGGGATGGTGCTGGATCTAGAAGGGCTCTAGCCCTTCCCGCCGTTTACGGACACCAGCTCGACGTCGAAGATCAACGTCGCGTTCGGAGGGATGACCGGAGGAGAGCCCGCCTCGCCGTAGCCGAACTCCGGAGGGATCGTGAGCGTGCGGCTCCCGCCTACCTTCATCCCCACGATGCTCCTGTCCCAGCCCTCGATGACCTGGCCGATGCCGAGCGTGAACTTGATGGGCGCGCGACCCTCGGACGAATCGAACTCCGTCCCGTCCTCGAGCGTGCCTGTGTAGTGGACTTCGATCACGTCCCCGCGCTCGGCCTCATCGCCGTCGCCGGCCTCGTGCTCGATGTAGCAGAGCCCGTCCTCGACCTCGATGGAGTCGGGCGCGTCGCAGCCCGTCGCGGGAGCCTCGGACTGCGCGGCCGCGTCGTTCCCGCCGTCATCGCCCGAGCCATCGTCACCGCACGCACCCGCGAACAGCAGCGCCAGCACGAGCAGTGACGTCGTCAGCTTCTGCATGCGCATCGGGCGAGCCTACCGTTCGACGAGCTGCCGTCGCGATCGGCCTCCAGGGCATCAACCCTGGCGCGGCCCCCACGACGGAAGCCGGGGCCGCAGGAAGCGCGCGATCAGCAGGACGATGAGGAGCAGGACCGCGATCGGAAGCGCAACGCCCAGGCCGATCACGATGGCCGAGACGATCGCATTGAACGTCTCGACCGACTTCTTCCATGCGCGCTCGATGACGCTCGTGCCCGCGACGACGGGCTCGTCTTCGCGCAACGTGACCGTCAGCGTGCTCAGATCCGTTTGGTCCCGCAGGAACCGAAGCCGGCCCCGGAGCCGCTCGATCTCGAGCTGCACGTCCTGTAGCTCGCGCTGAACCCGCAAGGTGTCGGCGACGCTCTGCGACTTGGCCATGAGGTCGAGCAGCACCGACTCCTGGGCTTCGAAGTTGCGAAGGCGCGCGTCGAGATCGACGAACTCCTGGCTGACGTCTTCGCCCGAGACCTGCTCGGTAATGACCTCGCCGAGCGACCGAGCCTCGGCCAGCGCGTCCTCGAAGCTCTCGGCGGGGATGCGCAACACCACCGTCGCCGACAGGTCCCTGTGCTCCTCGACGGTGGTCGAGAGCACGAAGCCCCCGTGCGATCGGGCGAGATCGACGACTTCCTGCACCCGGCCCTGGACACGGCCCTCGGGAACTCGGACACCGAGCTCTCCGGTCTTTATCACCGCCGGCCCGACGGCCGGCAACGAGCTGTCGAGCGCGGCCGTGTCGGTGACGAATGCGTCGTTGCCGCCGCCGGCGCTGTCGAAGGCCATCTCGCGCCGCTGGTCGACCCCGCGCTCCGGCTCGGCCGCCGGGACGTCGGCGGCCCCGCCGTCGCTACCACTCTCGCTGTCTGACCCGGAACACGCGCCGATCAGCGCGAGCGCGACCATCGCTGCCCCAACGAGCCTGAGCCTGTGTGCCATCTCTCGTCCTCCTCGCGTGGTGTCGAGGCTTGGACGAGGTCCCGGCCGGCGATGTTCCCGGGTCCTTCTGCTGCACGCTTGGTGACCGGATTGCCCCGCTTCGACCCGTAGGCCCGGAAAAATTCTCCATATTTCTGCGAAAGCACCGGCCCGCGACGGCCGATAGACACCCTGCAAGCCGGAAACACGCAGTGCAGTCAAAGGCAAACCCGTCGCAAGGCGGGGACGCAAAGCCACGGGGCCCCCTGGGCTCGCCGGGCTACCTGTATCCAGCCGTCGACCATCGGGAGAGGGCGGGAAGCAGGCGTAATCGTTCACTCGTTGTCCCTGCTTCCCGGCTTGGGGGACGGAAAAAGGAGGTGCTGGATGTTCCAGCGGTTCCACGCAATGAGGGAAGAGCGTGAGGGTGGTTTCACCCTGATCGAGCTTCTCGTCGTGATCCTGATCATCGCCATCCTGGCGGCGATCGCGATCCCGGTGTTCTTGAACCAGCGTAAGAAGGGTTGGACCTCGCAGGTCCAGTCCACGCTGAAGAACGCTGCCACCGCCCAGGAGACCTACCTGGTCGACAACAGCGTGTACACCGGCAACATCGCCGACCTGAACACGGCCGGCCTCAGGTTCTCGACGGCCGACGTGACGATGGCCGACGCGGACGTCACGGCGACGGGCGCCACGAGCTACTGCATGCGTGCGGTCTCGGCTCACGACGCCACGATCGTCTGGTACTACAGCTCGTCGGTCGGAGCTCCGTCGACGACTGCTTGCACCCTCTAGCCAACCACTAGAGACAAATCGGCGGCCCCTTCGGGGGCCGCCTTTTTTTGTGCCTCGCTTGGGTCGCAAATCGCCTAAGTTGTCTGCATGAGCCGCATCCGCCTGTCGTGGGGGCGCGCCGCCGCAGCGATCGCCGCCACTCTCGTCGTCGCCGTCCCCCTCGTTCCGTCGCACGCGTCGCCCGTGTGCGCCGACCCGCCGAGAGAGCCGTGCGGCGGGCGGATCTTCCCCGAGGCCGAGATGAGCGCGTCGTTCATCCAGCACGACAACGGCGAGTACCTCGCCGGGATCGAGGCGCTCGAGCGCGACTTCCCTCGCTTCGTGAAGGTGAGCTCGCTCAGCGAGCTCTTCGGCAAGCAGACGCTGTCGGCCGGCAACCGCGAGATCTACCTCGTGGAGATCACCGACTTCCAGGCGCCGGAGAAGAACAAGGAGGCCGTCCTCGCGTCGCTGTCCGTCCACGGGACCGAGCGCGCGGGCCTCGAGGGCGGCGCGCGCTACATGGAGGACCTCGCCCGCTGGGCCGCCGACGAGCCGGATCACGAGTTGCGAAACGGGACCGAGAAAGACTCGATCGGGATCCCCGTGTCCGAGGCGTTGAAGAAGGTGCACGTCTATCTCACCGACATCAATCCCGACGGCTGGTCGGCGGGCGACGTGGCGAACGGTGGCGTATTCGAGCGCGGCAACGCCAACGGCACGGACCTCAACCGGCAGTTCCCGACCGGGGGGTGGATGCAGACGTCGGGCCGGCCGCTGCCGATGACGGAGCCCGAGGCGATCGCGATGGTGAAGCTCGAGCGCAAGGTCGACCCACTGATCACGGGCGACCTGCACGGAGAGCTCACGTCCGCGCAGAACGCATTCGCCGACATGATGTACCCGGCCGGGCAATGGGATCCCTTGCGGCAGAAACAGCACGAGCGTCTGGCCCGTCACATGAAATCCAACGTCGCGCGCTGGTTCGAAGAGCGCGGCGTCGAGGCGGCCACGGTCTCCGGAAACGCCGAGATGAAGCCCGCGGAGTACGCGACCGGATACGACGTCGTCGGTTACGACGACAGCGGGTTCATGGGGGACTTCTTCTCGCAGAACGGCGCGATCGACATGGACGTCGAGCATTTCCTCTCGCACCAGGTCCCGAACTCGACCTGGTTGGCGCCTCTCGAGGAGGCCCACATCATGTCGGTACGCGGCGAGCTCGAGACATTCATCGTCGAGGCAACGGTTGCGAAGAAGGTCAAGGCGCGGCTGACGCTCGGCCGCGTGGGTTACCTCTTCGACCCGAAGGTGATCAAGTCGAGCGACGGTTACGGGCCAACTCCTCCGCCGGACGGAGTCAAGACGCGGCCGTACCAGTCCACGCGCATGCAGTACTTCCGCGACCTCGCCAAGTACTCGACGACTCCCGTTCGCAAGGTCTGGTCGAACCAGGCATTGAAGGCGAGGACGTTGAAGCGCCTCGACGCGCTCGTCGTGGCCGACAACCCGTTCCCCCGGACGAAGACGGGCGCAAAGGTCAACGCGAAGAAGCTCGCGAAGGCGCTCGGCAAGTGGGTGAAGGGGGGCGGCAACCTCGTCCTCACCGACAAGGCCGTGAAGCTGTTGCTCAAGATGAAGGTCGTGCCCGGCGGGGCCGTCTCCAAGCAGCTCTACAACGCCGGGCACATCGACGTCGAGGCGTGGGACGACGCGTACATGGCGAAGGTCCACGACACCGCGAGCCAGACCTACTACGAGGTGCCCCTGGGCTTCTCGTTGAGCGACGACACGTCGCCTCACTGGGTCGTCGCTCGGCCCGCATGGGAAGAGGCCGGTGGCACCGTGGCCGCGTATGTGACCGACGAGGCAAACGTCGGGCTCGGCCGTATCGAGCACGGCAAGGGCACGATCGGCATCTTCGGGGCGATCCTTCCTGCAGCGACCGAGAAGTACGACCACCTCTACGGCCTGGCCGACTACGCGGTGACCGTCGCCGGGGGCCAGATCCTCCAGAACATGATCACGTTCCGCCCGTAGCAAGCCCCATGCGGCGCGCACTCGAGAGCGCGCGGAACCGAGTCGGGCCGGGGTGCGTTTTACAAGCATGGGCGACGAACGCACTCGCGACGTCACTTCGGGAGTCACGAAGCTCGAGGGATCGCGGCTGGCCGCGGCCTATGAGCGCCATTTCCCGGCAGCCGTCCGTCTCGCCTATCTGCTGACCGGCGACGCAGAGCTTGCGAAGGACCTAGCCCAAGACGCGTTCGTGAAGCTCTCGGGACGCTTCTTTCACTTCCGGGGCGATGCCGCGTTCGAGGCATACCTGCGCCAAACCGTCGTCAACCTGACGAGGTCGCACGCTCGCAAGCGAAAGGTCGAAGCGGATCGTGTGCTGCGATCCGCCAAGGAAAGCCGGCCTTCGACGACGCCGGATCCCGTCGAGCGTCAAGCAGCCCTTCGACTCCTGTCGCGGCTCACCCACAAGCAACGGGGGGCCGTCGTCCTTCGTCTCTACCTGGACCTCTCCGAGCGTGAGACCTCGGAGTTGCTCGGCTGCAAGCCCGGAACCGTGAAGTCATTGCTGTCGCGCGCCATGGAGACGCTTCGCAAGGAGCTAGAGGAGGAAGACGATGACTGATCCCGCCAAGCTCATGTCCGACGCTCTGCACGCGCTCGCCGCCACGCGGGTAGCTCCGGTCGACGGTGCGTTGCCGCGGCAGGTACGACGTCGCGCTCGTCTGGCTATGGTCCGCACCGTTCTCGGCACGGCGATCGTGATCGTCGTCGTGGCGACGGCAAGCGTCGCCGCGCTCGAGAGGGTGACCGATCGAACGCCCCCGCCGGTTGGGGCCCCCGAGTCCCACGACGTGATCGCCTTCACGAGCGACCGGGACGGCGACGCCGACATCTACACGACCGTCTTCGGTGAAGAAGAGGGCGCGACCAACCTGACGAGGAACGACGCGCCCGAGATGTCCCCGCGCTGGTCACCGGACGGATCGAAGATCGCGTTCAGCAGCCACCGCGACGGCGAGTGGGGGGTCTACGTTATGGACGCCGACGGGTCGAACGTCCGGCAACTCGTCTCTCCCGGCGTCGAGCCCGAATGGGCCCCCGACGGGACGGCCGTGGCGTTCACGCGGCCGGTCGGCAAGGGGAACGAGACGCCGTTGTCGCAGATCTTCGTGGTGCGCCTGGCGA
>DATBND010000425.1:0-4004 GCA_036554505.1 Actinomycetota bacterium
GCGGATCCGCTTGACCGAACCGAAGTGCCGCAGCAAGCGTTTGCGCCGCACCTCGCCGACGCCCGGGATCCCGTCCAGCGCCGACTGCGTCATGCGCTTGCCGCGCTTGAGCCGGTGATACGTGATCGCGAACCGATGCGCCTCGTCGCGGATGCTCTGCAGTAGATAGAGCGCCTCGGACGTGCGCGGGATCAGGACGGGGTCGCTCCGGCTCGGGAGGAAGACCTCCTCCATCCGCTTCGCCAGCGACACCGTCGTCACTCCGACCACTCCGAGATCCGCCATCACCTCGACCGCGCGGTTCAGCTGTCCCTTCCCGCCGTCTATGACAACGAGATTCGGCGGATAGGCGAACTTGCGCGGCTTGCCGTTGCCCTCGCCGCCCGAATGCTCCGCCATGAAACGAGCGAACCTGCGCCGTATGACCTCGCCGATCATGGCGAAGTCGTCCTGTCCGGTCGTCCACTTGATGGCGAAGCGTCTGTAATCGGAGCGCTTCGGCAGGCCGTCCTCGAACACGACCATCGAGCCCACCGCCTCGGTGGGGCCGAGGTTCGAGATGTCGAAGCACTCGATCCTCAACGGCGCGTCCTCCATGCCGATCGCCTGCTGGAGCTCGCGCAGCTGCCGGGACCGCGCTGCGAAGTCGCTGGAACGCTTGAGCCGGTGACGGGCGAACGCCTGGCGCGCGTTCTCAGTGACCGTCTGCAGCAACGCGCGCTTCTCCCCGCGCTGAGGAACCCGGACGCGCACGTGGCTTCCCCGGATCCCGGTCAGCCAGCGTTCGTGCAGGTCCGTGTCCTCGGGCTCGACCGGCACGAGTACTTGCTTGGGCACGTCGCCGTCCGCGTACAGCCGCTCGAGGAAGCGCGCGACGAGCTGAGGCGTTGCCAGGTCCTCCACCTTGTCGACGATGAACCCCTTTCGGCCGGTGACCCGTCCACGGCGGACGAGGAACACCTGGAACGCGGCCTCGAGCTCGTCCTCGGCGAGGCCGATCACGTCGAGCTCCGACCTCTCCCCCGACACCATCTGCTGGCGTTCGATGACCTTGCGCACGTTCCCGAGCTGGTCCCGCATCTTCGCGGCAACCTCGTACTCCTGACGCGACGACGCGCCCTTCATCGACTCCTCGAGCCTCTTCACCACGGGCTTGTAGTTGCCGTCGAGGAAATCGCCGAGGTTGTCGACGATCACGCGGTGCTCGTCGGGCGACACCGCGCCGACACAGGGCCCCGAACACCGCTCGATGTCGTAGAGCAAACAGGGCCGGTTGCGTCGCCGGCACCGGTCGAACACCCCTTGCGAGCACGTTCGCACCGGAAACGTGCGGAGCAGTAGGTCGAGGGTCTCGCGGATCGCGTACGCGTGCGCGAACGGCCCCCAGTAACGCACCCCCTTGCGCTTCGCCCCGCGCATCACGCGCGCCCGGGGCACCTCCTCCCCTACCGTTATCGCGAGGTAGGGATAGCTCTTGTCGTCGCGATAGCGGACGTTGTACCGGGGGCGGTGTTGCTTGATGAGGTTGAGCTCGAGGTGCAGCGCCTCGACCTCGTTGTCGGTGACGATCCACTCGACGTCGGTCGCGGCTTCGACCATCGCCTCCGTGCGGGGCGGTAGGCCCGACGCGAAGTAATTGGACAGGCGGCTCCGCAACGATTTCGCCTTGCCGACGTACACGACACGCCCCGCCTTGTCGCGGAACATGTAGACGCCGGGGCGCGTGGGAATCGACCCCGTCTCGGGACGGGCTATACGGGTGGGCATCGACGCAATTCTCCCCCGGGACCCGGGCCTCCCCGGCTATCCGGGCGTGAACGCGCTAGGGCGACGCGGAGGCCACGGGCGATGCGGCGGGGGTCGCCGTGTGCCGGGGGCGGGGTCGATCCGACGAGTCCGGGCGCGGGCGTGGCCGGTCGCGGCCTCCCCCGTCCCCACCGTCGCCCGGCTGCGGCTCCTGCTCGGTGTCGTCGCGTGGGTCGTCGTCCGACGGCACGCCGGTCGTGTCGTCGTCGGGCTCGGCCGGCTCGTCGGGGGCCGGGTAGATGAGCCCGCCGGGGAGGTACGGCAACGGATCGACCGGGACGCCGTCGACGCGCACCTCGAAGTGGAGATGGCTCCCGGTGCAGTTCCCGGTGCAGCCGACCGCTCCCAGGAGCCCTCCCTGTTCGATCTCCTGTCCCGGCGCGACGACCATCTGCGACAGGTGCGCGTACGCGGTCGCGAGGCCATCCCCATGGTCGATCACGACGATGTTTCCGTAGCCGTCCATCTCGCCGGCATAAGCGACGACTCCCGACGCCGCGGCAACGAGCGGGTCGCCTTCCTCTCCGTCGATGTCGATGCCTTCGTGCATACGGCCGTCACGGGGGCCGAAGTACGACGTGATGATCCCGTCGAGCGGCCAGATGAAGGCCTCGGTGGAACCGGGCAAGGGCGGGGCGTAGTCGGCGAGCACCGCGTTGGGGTCGTCCTCCTCGTTCCACGGCCTCAACGCCTTCACCAGCGCGGAGACCTCCTCACCGCTCGGCGTGTCCTCCACGCAGACGCCGTCGGTGTTGGTCGTCCGCGCCTCCCTCACGTGCGGGTAACGCTCCCAGTGAAGGGGCAGCTCGTACTTGCACGGCCACGAGCGCTCGTCCGTCTCGATGACGAGGCCCGCCCGAATCAGATAGAAGCGCCGGCCGTCGGGAGTCTCCCAGGGGATCGACGCGTCCTCGATCGCGTGCAGGAAGTCGGGCACGTAGTCGAAGGACAGCTCCAGAGAGTCGCGGTTCGCGAGCTGGTACTCCGCGAAGTCGGCGAGCGAGCGGATGCCTCTATGAAGATCGCGGCCGTGGCGCGCGAGCAATGCAATGCCGGCGCGCGCGAAGCGGTCGTTTGCCGAGAAGAGCCGTTCGAGCTCGGCCGGCTCGTCGCCGATGCCCGCCAGGACGCGGTCGGCGGCTCTCATCGCTGCGGAGAACTCGTCCTTGGTGCGAAGGAAGGCGCTGCCGGCCACCGTCGCGTTGTCGAGAAGGCTCTGCTGTTCCTCGGCGACGGATGCGAACGCGCTCGACAAGCGGCCGAGCGACTTGAGAATCGAGCCGATCTCCCGGCTCTTGCCGCGCAGGCCGCCCGCGAGGTTGCTCACGAGACGGCCGGTACGGCCGACCGGCACGTCGCCCACGACGAGATCGAGCGACGTCAGGAGCTTCTGGAAGTCGACCGGGAGCTCGGTGTTCGCGCGCTCGATGCGATCGCCCTCACTCAAGGTCTCCGCAGAGTCGGACTTGGGCGTGAGGTTCACGAACTGCTCGCCTACCGCGCTCTTGCTGAGCACGCCTGCGACGACGTCTGCCGGTATCTCGTCCTCCCACTCGGGGTTGATCAGCAGCTCGACGTCGACCCCGTCGTTGTCGTTGAGCTCGAGGTCTCCGACCTTGCCCACGACGACGCCCCGGTAGGTGACCTCTTGATTCGTGAACACGCCGCCCGTGGACTTGAAGTCCGCGACGACCGAGAACGGGGGGTTGAGCCCGCTTCCGGCCAGCTGAGTCAGCACCCATCCGATCATCAGCACGCCGAGCGCGAGCACGGCCAGCAGGTTGAAGGCGAGACGGCGGCTGATCCTCATGAGCCCTGCCTCGGGACGTCGCCCTTCTCACCGCTCGTGTTGCAGCGCGAGAACGTCTCGCACAGGATCCCCTGCGCCTGCACGTAATCGCCCTTGCCGCCTCCGCCGGGGCCTCCGCCGAAGCTGCGCGGGAAGAGCTCGAAGAAGCGGGCCAGCTTCGAGATGTCGCGGCGGAGCGCGCCCTGCGCGCCGGCGAGCCCGTCCAGGACCGGACGCAGCGACTTGAACCCTTGCCTTATCGAATCCTCGTGACGGGCGAGGAAGCGCGCGTTGACCGTGCCGAAGCCCCGCAAGGAACGGAACAAGCGGATGAGGTTGTCGCCCTCGCGCGCCAGCAGCACGTTCGCGTCGTCGAGCGAGTCCAGGAACGAGTCGATCGTGTTCCGGT
>DATBND010000064.1:0-28809 GCA_036554505.1 Actinomycetota bacterium
GTCTCCGCCGCGAGCTGCTCGCGGCCCAGGCCCGGCACGAGAGCTCGTCCGCTGCGGCCCCGGTGGCCGCGCCCGCCGCCGCCCCGGCGGTGATGCCGAAGGTGACAGGCGACATGACGTGTCCCGTCGCGGGACCGGTCAGCTTCGTGGATAGCTGGGGCGCGCCGCGCTCGGGCGGTCGCTCACACGAGGGCGTCGACATGATGGCCTCGACGGGAACGCCGGTGGCCGCGATCGTGTCGGGCACGATTACGTTGTCGAGCTACGGCGAGTCGGCCGGCAACTGGCAGATCCTCTCGGGCGACGACGGCAACTCCTACTGGTACATGCACAACGACCAGAACATCGTGAACGGCGGTCACGTCAACGTCGGCACGCAGATCGCAACGGTCGGCGGCACCGGCAACGCGTCGGAGAGCGCGCCGCACCTGCACTTCGAGTACCACCCGGGCGGAGGGGGCCCGGTCAACCCCTATCCCCTGGTCGCGTCACTCTGCTGATCTCGTTTTCGTAACCGGAACGCGGTCCAGCCCGGCGCGATGGCGAGGTGGCCGTCCACTTGCAGGCCGCATCCTTCGGCGATCTCCTCGACGATCGCGCGGTCGAGCTCCTCGCTCGAGCTCGGGATCGCGCTCCACAGTGTTCCGCCGGGCGCAACGAACCCCGCGAACGCCGGGACGCGCCGTTCTACGTTGGCGCGCTCGTCGCTGAAATAGACCAGGACGTCGAGCGGCTCGGACGCGCGCTCGAACAGGGTTGCCCCAGGGGGCAAAGGCGTCAGCTCGTCGAGCCAGCCGTCCGGCTCGTTGACTATCCCGACGCGCGCGCCGGGCTCTATTCCGAGTGCGCGCGCCAGCTCGCCGGTTGGGGAGTCGTCGGGCTCGGTCATCGGGGGCCACGATAATGGTCGGACGATGCCCACCAAGAGGAGAGTCCGTCAGCGCACGTGCGAGCGCAAGCGCCGCTACGCGAGCGCGCGCGAGGCCGAGTCGACCGCGGCTCACCGCCGCGCCGAGAGCGGCCAGCTCGACCTCGAGGTGTACCCGTGCACGTTCTGCGGAGGCTGGCACATCGGCCACGCCCAGCCCCGCCGCCCCCGCCTGTAATCGCTCGCCAATACCGCGACGGCCTTCGAGTACACCGCAGATCAGCGTCGCTTTCCGAGGAGCCGATCATCGGGCCCTGAAACAGAGACTCTATGATCACGCGCAGTGAGGGAGTGCTAGGCGAGGCAAGGGATCTCGTGGGTGTCTTCGACGGCCGGACGCTCGAATAGGCCCAATCACGTGGGCAGGGCTCGCCGATTCGTGTTCCCGCTCCTCAGCGTCCTCGTAATTCTCCGTTTCATTCAGCGCAAGAAGAGTGCGCCCTCGTCGCCGCCGCCTTCCTCATGGGAGACGATCCCACAGCCGATCTCGTCTCAACGAACGGCTGTTCAGTACTCTGAGCTGCTCCCGCAGGTGCATCTGACGCTCGTCAGCGTCTTTCAGGGTGTCGCGATCGCGATCCTGGTGTCGCGGTTCGACGACGTAGACCCCCTGCGGCTCCCTGGAACGATCTATTACCTGGCGAGCCTTATGGTCGTGGTCCTCATCTGGTTCATGTATTCGTGGGGGTTCGTAACGTTCAGCTACCCCCTCCACGCGTGGCGCACGCTTCTCGAGTTCACGCTGATGGCAGCCGAGGTGTTCGCTTTTGCCTTCGTCGGCAACCCCCCGAGATGGGCCTTCGGGATTGCTGCGACCGCCCTGGCTGGAGGATGCCTGCGCCTTCTGAACATCCACCTGGCCCACCCAAGTCACTATGAGCAGCCTGACATGCACAGGTCAGACAACCGGCGTGAGGGGGCTGCTGCGTGGTCATACATGTTGTTCGCGCTTGCCGTCGCGGGCGCCGGAGTGGCTTACCAGATCACTTCTTCGATGTACCTGCGCGTCATTCTTCCATTGGGAGTGGGAGCGATAGCTACGTTTTTCCTCGGGCGAACACATGCCGAGGTCGCCAGGGACATTGCGACACTGCTTACGCCTTCTCCTTGGCGATACGACGAGTGGAGACAGATCCTGAAGAAGGCGCCGTAGTCATCTCGGCGGTTGTATCCAGGTGGGGTTCTTGACCTCTGGATACACTGGGCTTTGCCCCTAAATCCCCACCTGCACAAATAGTTTCTGGCCTGCACAAATAAGTTCGTGGGGGCCGGGGGTCCCTCATAAGGGATGCTTCGTAACGGCGTCGGCGATTTGCTTGTCTCGGCGGCTGGCACATGCCTGGCAATCGCAGTATCGATGCCGTCTGTTCAAGTGCGCCAGCCCATGCTGGACCCCTTCGGCAGCATCAAACCTCTTGTGGATTCGCTGGATGAACTCAGTATGGCCATGCTCGTAGTAGTTGAACGTTGACCAGGCGACGAAGTCCGCCATCTGAACGAGCCGCGAGGCTTGGGAATCTACGTACAGGGGAACTTCGGCGAAGCTGTGGAGCTTCCCGTACCTCGTTCCGGTCGCCTTCCAACGGGGAACCCAAGTCTGAACAAGGCGTTCATAACTCGAATCGTCTGCAACCACGAGGGAGCGGTGAGATTCCCCCGTGTGGTGAAGTCTCGTTAGGAACTCATCGAAACGCATGAAAATCTCCTCATGGGCGACTTGAGTCGGATCACGCCCCGGACGAGAGGGTTTGTGGACGGCGACAGCAAAGTAATGGGGCTGTCGGCCGCTTGGCGGCACCCACATAGCCATTTCCTTGAACACGGCACGTATCAGTCCACGCCTGTCCCCGATGGGGACATGCGACCATTCTTTCCGGCCGGCCCACATGCGGGAGGCGTGCAACTCCAGATCTGCGTTTGCTGGGCCGAGCTTTCGACGCTGGACTACGTCGAGTCTTCGCGCCCAGGGGTAGCAATCCTCTTCGTGAAGGGCCACGCCGCCCATCACAAGGTATTGGTCTACGGGGTGCTTTGCCCGGCCGGATTCGTCGAGGTAAAGCAGGTAAATGGGATGCTCCCTGATCCGCCAAGAGAGTGGAATTCAGCCTAGGAGAACGCCTACGCAGTACTCCCGGCTGGATTCCGACGATAATGGTAACCCGGCAGAAACCATTATCAAGAAAAATCTCGGCCAGGTGCTTGCCTGGTGTGACATTCCGTGATCTAGTAGACCCCGCGATGTCACACCCCCCAGATTCCACCTTCGCCAGCCTCTCTCTCCTGATTTCGGGCGTTGAGAGCAACCTCCAAGCTCGGGCATACCGAGTCGCCAAGGCCATGAAGCTTGATCCGGCATTCAACGCGAGGGCTGTCGAGTCGCCCCTGTGCCGCTCGATCATCGCCCAGTCGTTCTGCTCGATGAGCGCGCAGGGGCTTCTGACGAAGCCCAAGCCGAACTACGGTGGCGAGGCGATCAGCGTCGTGGATGGAATCGAGCGCAGATTCCGACTCCGCAGCGCAAGGAAGAACCGGTTCAACTCCCTGATCGTGACGAGCAGCAGCGACAGCGTCCTCACGCCGGACGAAAACCGTCCGAAACTGTTCGATGACGACGAAGTCGATGAAATTGGGCCATCCGACGTATTTGAGCAGTGGGTGATCGCGTACCTGCTCAACCGAGGAACGCACACGTTTCACGAGGTCTGGATTGGGAGAGTTGTAAAGGCTCTCGGAAAGAAAGCGCCGTACCGCCTCGTGCTTGACGATGTGGCACTTCTTCCGCACGACGCTCCTCTGCCTCCGGACTTCCGGCCGCACAAAGACGACGACCTTGACCTCGGCGACGACGACGAGGGCGAGGAGCGCGGCGAGCAAGCTGGGTGATAGAAATCCATGCCGCGCGAGAGGAGTCTTGGGCAGTTGTCTATGTTCGGTCCGGGTAACGAAGTACGGGAGCGCGTCAAGCGTCTCCGTCTCGTTCGCGGGTGGGACCAGACGAAGTTGGGAGAGTTGGCTGACATTCCTCAACCGAAAATCTCGCAAATCGAGTTGGGCAAACTCCTTCCATCCGACGAACAGATAAGCGGACTCGCAAAGGCCTTCGGATACTCGCCCGACTTCTTGACTGCGGAACTGCGTCTGATGCCCACTACTCGGCCCTGGTTGCGCGCAAACGCCGACGCGAGCAAGCGCGAGGCCGATCAGCGCACAGCTGCCACCACTCTTGCGGCCGAGTACGTCCGGTGCCTGGGTTTGAAACCTCTCCCCGACCTGATCCCCGAATTCCACGGCTCCCTTGCTGACGACGATGCCATTGAGGAACTCGCGGGCGAGGCGCGCGAGAACGCTCAGATCGAGCAGGGGGAGGTAGTAGGAAACGCCATCCGCGCTGCGGAGCGCTTGGGTTGCGTCGTGCTGCCGTTGGAATCCGAACTCGGGAAGCATTGGGGCATGTCCGTGCGGGCCGATGAGTTGCCGATCGTGAACGTCGCCAAGAGCAGCGCTGTCCCTGGCGACCGTCAACGCTGGACCGTCGCCCACGAGTTGGGGCATCTGGCTCTTCATGGAAATTCCCCACCGCCCCGCGATGCTGACGAGGCGCGCCGCATGGAGCAGCAAGCCCATCGTTTCGCCGCTGGGTTCCTGATCCCGGCTGACGCTCTGATCGAAATGATCGATGGGCGGGACGTGACGCTTGGCGTGTTGGCGGAAGTGAAAAGTACCTGGGGGGTGGCGATAAAGGCCCTGGTACATCGGTGCCAGTCCCTTGGGATCATTGAACCCGACCACGCCCGTTCGCTCTACAAACAAATCTCGTCTAGGAAGTGGACGAAGAAGGAACCCCTCCGCGTCCCCAACGAGTCGGCTCAGTGGTTTGAGCGCACCTTGACCCGAAAAGCTCAAGCGGATGATCTGCCAACGGCCTGCAAGCGGCTCGCGTCGGAAGTCGGAGGTAACGCTGTTGATCTGCTCTCGTTCGCCGATTGGAGTGAGGGGCCGGACGCGGAGGTTGTGAGTCTCGCCGGACGCCGCCGAAACTAGGCACGCGTTCTTACTTCTTTTGGCGGGGGCGATCCCAATACGGGCTTTTGCATCCCGGACACGTGCGGGGGGGTTTCGTCTTATCTCTCGGAAGCCATTCGTGACCGCAGCGCTCACAACGGAAGCCGTCGAGCTTGACGAGTTTTGCCATGCCCCTACTGTACCCCCATTGGTATATCCCTGTAAAGGTGTCCCTTCTAGGTTGACGACGCTGTATTCCCCTTGGTATATACCTATTAGGGATATACGAGAAGGGATACAGCGATGGACGCAAGGGAGCACCGGGGACAACTGCTCGCAGCGAAGGGTTGGGCCAAGATCGACGGCGGGACATGGCGAGTCCGCAGTCAGTACAACCCAGCGAAGAAGTATCGAGTCAATCCGCACGCCGACTCTTGCACCTGCCCCGACCATGAGGAAACGAACCTCCGGTGCAAGCACGTGTGGGCGGTCATCCACACCATGACTGCAGAGACAAACGACGGAGTCCTCACCCGCACCGAGGCCGTGACCTATACGCAGGAATGGAGCAGCTACAACCGCGCGCAGGTGGAGGAAAAAGACACCTTTATGCAACTCCTTTCTGACTTGTGCGCTTGCATCGAGGAACCCCCGCAAGCAAAGGGTCGGCCACGGCTCTCGCTTGCCGATATGACATTCGCAACAACCTTCAAGGTGTTCAGCCGGTTCAGCGCCCGCCGATTCGCGTCCGACCTGAGAGAGGCACATCGGCGCGGCCTGATAAGCCGAGTACCGCACTACAACTCGGTCTGCAATTACATGGCGAACCCGACCCTCACGCCGATCCTGACCGACCTGATTACCGAGTCCAGTTTGCCGCTGCGAGGTCTGGAGTCCGACTTCGCCATTGACGCCTCTGGCTTCACCACGAGCCGCTTCATGAAGTGGCTGAATGAGAAGCACGGCATCGCTCAGTCGGGCAACTACCGTGAGTGGCTCAAGGCCCACGTCGTGGTCGGCACGCGCACGAACGTCGTCGCGGCTATCGAAGTGACCGACTGGAAGGAAGGGGACACCACGCACTTCGCCTCCCTCATGCGCGCGGCGACCAAGGAATTCGACGTTGCGGAAATCAGCGCCGACCGCGCTTACCTGACCAAGAGCAACCTCGCCCTGGCGGACGAACTCGGCGTGACCCCGTTCATCCCGTTCAAGAGCAACAGCCGCGCAGTGCCTCGCCACGAGAACACGCCGTGGGCGCGCATGTATCACCGCTTCATGGCCGACCCTGACGCCTTCCTGAGCCGCTACCACAAGCGCTCCAACGTGGAATCGACGTTCAGCATGATCAAGGCCAAGTTCGGGGACGGCCTCATGAGTAAGTCCCTTCCGGCCCAGACAAACGAAGTGCTCTGCAAGGTGCTCTGCCACAACATCGTGGTCGTCGGGCAGGCGGCAGTGGAATTCGGAATCGCCCCCGGTTTCTGCCCAGAAAGGCAGGTGGCTGCCCCAAGAAACCCTTGTTTGACGGGCCTTTTGGGGCAACGCCGGATACACTGACGAACGTATGTTCGAGCGCGCCCCGTGGCTTGCGGAGCTGAACGAGGCCCAGATCGCCGCCGCGACCCACGGCGAGGGGCCCTTGCTGATCGTGGCGGGGGCGGGCAGCGGCAAGACCAAGACGCTCGCCTGCCGGGTGGCGTGGCTGATCGACCAGGGCGTGGCCCCCGATCGGATCCTCCTCCTCACCTTCACCCGGCGCGCCGCGCAGGAACTGCTGCAACGGGCGACCCGGCTGACCAGCGGCGACGGCGTCGCGCGCGTCTGGGGCGGGACGTTCCACTCCGTTGGTAACAGGCTGCTCCGGCGCTACGGTCGTGTGCTGGGGCTCAGCGACAGCTTCTCGGTCCTCGACCAGAGCGATTCCGCGGACGTGATGAACCTGGTCCGCGACGAGCTAGGGCTCAACAAAGGCAAGCGGCGCTTCCCCAAGAAGGACACGCTCGCGGCGATGTACTCGCGGACGGTCAACTCCGGCACGCCGTTGAGCGACGTGGTCCGCAAGGACTTCCCGTGGTGCATCGAGGAGCTCGACGGGATCCGCGGCGTGTTCGAGTCGTACACCGCGCGCAAGCGCGAGCAGCAGCTAGTCGACTACGACGACCTCCTTCTGTTCTGGCGCGCGCTGGTCGAGGCTCCGCACGTCGGCGATTCGGTCGGCGAGCTCTTCGATCACGTCCTTGTCGACGAGTACCAGGACACGAATGCGCTCCAGGCGCAGATCCTGCAAGGGCTGCGCCGGACGCATCGCAACATCACCGTCGTCGGTGACGACGCACAGGCGATCTATTCGTTTCGCTCGGCGACGGTCGACAACATCCTCGACTTCCCTCAGCAGTTCGACGGCACGCGGGTCGTCACGCTCGACCGCAACTACCGGTCGACGCAATCGATCCTCGACGTCTCGAACGCAGTGATCGCACAGGCGCGCCGGCGTCACTCCAAGACCCTGTGGACCGACAAGTCGCCTGCCTCGAAGCCGGTCCTCACGACCTGTCGCGACGAGACCGAACAGGCCGAGATCGTGTGCACGCGCATACTCGAACAGCGCGAGCGCGGTACGGACCTCAAGAAGCAGGCCGTGTTGTTCAGGGCCGGACACCACAGCGCCGCGCTCGAGGTCGAGCTCGGCCGCAGGAACATCCCGTTCGTGAAGTTCGGCGGGCTGAAGTTCATGGAGGCCGCGCACGTAAAAGACGTCCTGGGCCTGCTTCGCATCCTCGAGAATCCCTACGACGAGCTCGCGTGGTTCCGCGTGCTGCAGCTCATGAACGGGGTCGGCGCGGCCACCGCGCGGCGGGTGATGGCCGAGCTCGGGGTACGCGGCGGCGCTGCGAACGACGACGCCTCCCCGTTGCGCCGATTGCTGGATGACCCACCGTCGGTGTCGTCGCAAACGCTCGAGGAGATGAACGCGTTCCGCTCGACGATCGCCGACTGCGTCCACGCCACCCCCGCCGTGCAGGTCGAGCGTGCTCGCAAATTCTTCGAGCCGTTGTTCGTGCGCGCCTACGACGCTCCCGCCGCCCGGCTCAAGGACATCGAGCAGCTCGAACAGATCGCCGCCGGATACTCGAGCCGTGCGCGCTTTCTCGCCGACCTCACGCTCGATCCCCCGAGCTCGACGCAGGACCTTGCCGGGCCCCCGCTACTCGACGACGACTATCTCGTCCTCACCACCATCCATTCGGCGAAGGGATGCGAATGGGACGCCGTTCACGTCATCCATGCGGCCGACGGGATGATCCCCTCGGACATGTCGCTCGGGGACGACGACGGGCTCGACGAGGAGCTGAGGCTCTTCTACGTCGCGCTGACGCGCGCCAAGCGTGACCTCTACGTCTATTTCCCGCTGCGCTATTACTTCCGTCCCAACGGATTCGACGACCGCCATGGATACGGCCAGCTCACCCGCTTCATCACGCCGGACGTGAAGTCCCTGTTCGAGTCCGTCCGCACGGCCGGGAGCGAGCCGGACGACCGCC
Source organism: Actinomycetota bacterium (assembly GCA_036554505.1). Lineage (GTDB taxonomy): Bacteria > Actinomycetota > CADDZG01 > CADDZG01 > WHSQ01 > DATBND01. The sequence goes on from DATBND010000064.1 coordinate 8,476, forward strand.
CGCGGTCGGGCATCCTCGGCCGGGTCACCGTCGACGACTACCTCGCCACGCTCTGGTCCTAGTCGTTTGCGCACGCCCGGCCCCCGGGCGACGATGGCCCCGTGAAGGCGCACGAGCGGAAGGGGGCGCGTCGCGGGCGCCCCGAGCCCGCGTTCGATCCGGTCGCCCTCGTCGAGGCAGGCGCGACCGGGTCGGTGGAGACGACGCTCGACGACGGCACGCGTATCCGGTTTCGGCCGATCCGCCCGGACGACAAGGAACGACTCCGTGAAGGTATGCGGCGGTTGTCGCCGCAAGCTCGTTACCGGCGTTTCTTTCGTCACATAGATCACCTGTCGGAACGCCAGCTCGTCTATCTCACCGAGGTGGATTTCGAGAACCACTTCGCGTGGCTCGCGACTCTGCCAGACGAACCGGGCGAGCCGGCCGTGGCGGTCGGTCGTTGGGTACGACTCGCGGACGAGACCCACGTGGCCGAGGGCGCGGTCACGGTCGCCGACGAGTTGCACAACCGCGGAATCGGCAAGACGCTGTTGTGGCTACTCACTCATTCGGCGATCCAGCACGGCGTCAAAGCCTTTCGCGCGTGGACGCTCGGCGAGAACGAGCCGATGCTCGGGATGCTCAAAGAGTTCGGCGCTAAGCCCGGTCGGTGGGAGGCGGGCGTGATGGAGGTCACCGTGCCTCTCCCGGACCGGATCGAGGATCTCGAGGAGACCCCTGCGCCGCTCGTGCTGCGGGCTGCGGCACGCGGGGCAGTCGACGCGCACGCCAACCCTCGACTCATCGCGGGCACGCGCCTCACGCCGTCGGATCGCTCCGTCCCCGACGCGACCGCGGACGCGCCGGCGATCGACCCGTACCGGTTTCGTCCTCAGCCGACCTTCACCGGGCCTGAGGCGGCTGCGAAGGCCGGGATGGGGTACGAGTCGTCGCGCCGCATCTGGCGCGCGCTGGGCTTTCCCGACATCGACGATAACGTCGTCGAGTTCGACGAGCGCGATGTCGAAGCGCTCACCGCGCTGAAGGGCGTCATGGACGCCGGTATTCCGCTGGAAGAAGTGCTGTCGGTGGCGCGCGTCTACGGGCAAGCGCTGTCGCGGCTCGCGGACGCCGAGACGCGCGTCTTCCGCAAGCACTTCGTCGACCCGTTGCTGGCCGCGGGGGCCGGGCCGGAGACGATCGCCGAGCGCGCGGAAGAGGTCATCCCCGCGCTGCTCGACCTCACAGGCGTGCCGTTGGAGGTCGGGCATCGCCGCCACCTCGGACGGGCCGCGCAGACGCTCTCGCTCGCCGGAACGGAAGGCGCGAGCGAGGAGCTCGCCGTGGGCTTCGTCGATCTCGTCGGTTTCACGCGATTGTCGGACGACCTCGACGTCGACGAGCTCGGGAGCCTGGTCACGCGTTTCGAGGACATCGCCACGACGCGCTGCTCGGACCTCGGCGTCAAGATGGTGAAGGTGATCGGGGACGCGGTCCTCTTCGTCTCGCCCGAGCCCGTCGACGTGCTCGAGACCGGGCTTGCGATCGTGCGCGATGCCGAGACGGATCCGGTGCTTCCCGAGGCGCGCGGCGGGCTGGCCGCGGGGCCGACGTTGCCGGTGGGCGGGGACTACTTCGGACGGCCGGTCAACATGGCGTCGCGCCTGACCGCGCTGGCCCGGCCGGGGACCGTCGTGATCACTCAGGAGTTCCTCGACGCGCTGCCCGAGGGCTACGCGTCGGTGAGATCGCTCGGCCCCCGGCGACTCAAGGGTCTCGGGCATGTCCGTCTGTTCAAGGTGCGCGCGACCACACCCGAGGGCGACGACGGATCCGGGCGCGACGATCAGCCGGACGAGTGAGCGACGGCCCCCTTCGGATCGAGTTCGGTCGCTACACGGAATGGATCCTGGAGGCGGCCGACGCGACAGGCGTTAGCGAGCCGATCGCGATCGCATGCCGAGGCACCGGCGACCCCGCGCTGTTCGCAGACCTCGCCGAGGGAATCCGAGCACGTGCTGGGATGCGTGTCCTCGATCTCGGTTGCGGCATGGGGGGTCCCGGATCGTGGCTGCGGAGCGCGCGCGACTGTGACGTCATCGGTTTCGACTTGATGTTCGAGAACGTCCGCGCCGCGACGCGCCTCCTCCCCGAATCGAGAGGAACCGTCGCCACTACCACCGCGTTGCCCTTCGCGACGCGGTCGTTCGACGCGCTGTGGGCCGTGGGAGTGCTCGAGATGATCGAGGACAAGGCGCTGGCGTTGAAGGAGGCAAGCCGCGTCCTGCGCGCCGACGGGCGGGCCGCGGTGTACACGTTCACGACGACGGAGAAGGCGCAGCTGGTCGATCCGCCCGCGTCGAATCACTTCGTCTCGCCCGAGCTCGTCCAGGCGCTCGCCGAGGACGCGGGGCTCGAGGTAGCCGGCGCGCGCGTCGCCCGGATCCCTCCGGCCGTCCCGGCGCGCTGGGTCGCGCTCCGCACCGCCGTCGCCGAGGAGATAGCCAGACGGCACGGAGGCGATCCGGACTACGAAGCGGTTCGGACAGAGCTCGCCCGCTTCGCTCGTCTCCGCTCGACAGGGGCCGTCGTCCCGTGGCGCTTCGACCTGATCAAGCGCGGTGATTAGGGCGTTTCCGCACGATTTGTCCGGTTAGACCGTGCCGGAGTGGGGTAGGTGAGGACGGCCCTGCCCTCGAACACCGGAGCCCAGCGCTGATGACGTTTGAGCAGATAGACGTCGCCCTGGCACGGACCGCGCGCGCCGCGGCGCAGGCCCGCGAGGCGCTCAGGCAACTCAACCCCCTGCTCTCTCCCGACACGTTCGAGGACCTGCGCCTGCTCGTGAGCGAGGTCGTCGCGAACAGCGTCCGCCACGCGGGGAGCCTCGGGGCCAAGAGCTTCGTTCGCCTCAAGGTCTTTGCGACCGAGAAGCTCGTGCGGGTGGAGGTCACCGACGAAGGGCCCGGTTTCGACAAGACGGCGTTGCGGACGCCAGGGAGTGACGACGCCTCGGGGCGCGGCTTGTTCCTGGTCGACCAGATCGCGCAGAGCTGGGGCGTCCACAAGGACGGCGAGACGTGCGTGTGGTTCGTCCTCGTGGCTTGAGCCCCGACTGTTTCGCGCCTCGCTCACTCGGGTAACCCCGCGGTACCGGCGGTCGGCCGGATCAGACCATTTCTCCCGAGGAGGACCCAGTGGCAGACACGACCGTTCAAGACAAGCTCGTGGACTACGTGCGCGACGCCCACGCAATGGAGATCAACTCGCTGCAGATGTTGAAGAGCATCCTGCTCCATACGTCGGATCAGGAGATGCGTTCGATCATCGAGGCGCACGTCACCGAGACCGAGATCCACCGCGACAAGCTCGCGACGCGCCTCGAGGACATGGGCGAGACGACGAGCCCGGTGAAAAAGGCCGGCGCGCTCCTGACCGCAGCGATGAAAGGCATGCTCGACCAGGTTCGCCCGGACAAGCCGGGGAAGGACGCGCGCGACGCGTTCGTGACGGAAGCGGTCGAGATCTCCGCCTACGAGCTGCTCACGCGCCTCGCCGAGAGGGCGGGCGACACCGAGACAGCGACGATCGCGCGCGAGAACCTCGAGGAGGAGCGCGCGATGGCCGAGCGCATCTCGTCGAGCTGGGACAAGGTCATCGACCTGACGCTCGAGGAGTCGGTCACCGCATAAACGGCGCGCCTGGCCTATTCCGCGGCGCTCAGGAAGTCGATCAGCGCGGCGTTGACGCCGTCGGGGTCGTCGAGGTGCACCCAATGCCCGGCGTGCGGGAAGTGGTGCACGGTCGCATCCGCCCACGCGGGGCCGGGGTCTGCGGTGTGGGGCTCCAGCGCGACGTCCTGATCCCCCCACAGGACGAGGACGGGGCGCGTGACCGGCCTCGACCATCTCAGCATCTTGAATGAGTCCGCGCGCGCGAGGCTGCGGTAGTAGTTGAGGGGATAGTGCAGGCCGTTGGATCGGCGGGCCGCGGCGACGTACTCCTCGACCTCCTCGCGATCGTTCGACGTCGTCGCCAGGATGCGGCGCAATGGCTCGTAGTCGCGGAACGAGAGCACTCGCTCGGGAAGCCACGGCAGCTGGAAGAAAAGCATGTACCAGCTCTTGAGCGCCTGGCGGGAGGGCAGAGAGCGCACGTACCGGCGCGGATGTGGCGCGTTCAGGATCGCCAGCCGGTCAACGCGTTCGGGTCGTCGCATCGCGACGTTCCACGCGACGACGCCGCCCCAGTCGTGGCCCACGACGTGCGCGCGCTCCTCACCGAGGTGCTCGATGAGACCGTCGACGTCGTCGACGAGTTGCTGGATGCCATATGCGCCGACGCCGTCGGGCTTGTCCGACTCGTTGTAGCCGCGCATGTCGACCGCGACGACGCGAAACCCTGCCGACGCCAGCGTGGGGATCTGCTTTCGCCACGAGTACCAGAAGTCCGGGAAACCGTGGAGCAGCACGACCAGGGGTCCCTCTCCCGCCTCGACGTAGTGCAGTCGGACGTCGCCGATCAAGGCGTGATGATGAACGGGCTCGAGAGAGCGGCTGCGTTCGGCAGCATCCAGCTCCTCGGTCCGGCGCTCGAGGATGCGAGCGATCGCGTTCACGTCCTCGTCGCGCTCCAGTTGCTCGACGTCGAGCGGCAGACGCATCCGCCAGTTCGGTCGCTCGTCGATCGTGCCCGGGAGGTTCGGCCGTCGCTCGACGCCGAGGGCGTCTTCGAAGGTCGCCGCGAGCACGGCGCTCGGCGCGCGGGCAAGCTCCCGGTACGCGGCGCGCGCCACGGTTGCCGGGCTTTGGCCGGCGGTCACGCCCGGCAGCTTTTCGAGCTTCAGCCGAAGGCCCTCCGCCGCGACCGTGTCGGGATCGAGGCCGAGCTTCAGCTGCTCGTCGAGGTCCGCGCCGGTCCACACGCCCGCGACCGTCGGAAGATCGTGATTGGTCATCGCCGCGAGCGCCAGCTCCGGATACTGGTCGGCCGGGCGGTCTTCGAACCAGCCGAGCTTGTAGCTGAGCATCCGGCGCGCCCCCATCTCGTCACGCACGTTGTCCTCGACGGTGCCCAGGTCCTCGCCGATCACGTACGCGCCGGCGCGCTCGCTCTCCAGCGCAACGATGCCCAGGAGGTCGTCATGCGGGTAACGGACGTAGGTACCGTCGGCCGGGGAGACGCCCTCCGGCAACCAGTAGAGACGGAACAGGCCCATGACGTGATCGATGCGCAGGCCGGCTCCGTGCGCGAACGCGGCGCGGATCGTCGCGATGAAGGGCTCGTACCCTGCCCCCCGCAGCTTCCACGGATCGAACGGCGGGAGCCCCCAATCCTGCCCCCGCGCGTTGAACTCGTCCGGAGGCGCGCCAACGCGCACGCCGCGTGCGAAGTAGTCCTGCCACAACCACGCATCGGCCCCGTGCGGGTCGATGCCGATCGCGAGGTCGTGCACGAGCCCGATCTCCTTGCCGGCGCGCGCGAGCTGTTCGTCGAGAAGCCACTGCACCCATTTGTGGAAGCGGATGCGGTCGGCGTGATCGTCGCGCCAGCGCACCACCGCGGGGGAGTCGGGATGCGCGTATTCGGGAGGCCACGCCGACGGTCCCTCGCCGTGGCCCTCGTGAAGCGACATGTACGTCGCGAAGTCGTCCAGAGCCGAGCCCTCGCGGACGACGTAGGTGTCGAACTCGGGTGAGCCGGCCCATCCGGACCAGATCGCCTCGAGCGCAGCGTTCTTCGCGCGTGCGACCGCGTCGCGATCAATCAGCTCCATCTCGTTGAGCGCCCGGCCGTCGCGCGCCATCAGCTCTATGTCAACGGCGGGCGCGCCCGGGATCTCCTCGATCCTCAGATAGAGAGGGTTCCGGAACCGACGGCTGCTCGGGTAATAGGGACTGGGTTGCTGTGGCTCGCCGGGCTCGGCGGCGTGCAGCGGATTGACCAAGAGCATTGCGGCGCCGGTGCGACGGGCCCACGTGCCGAGCTTGCGCAGATCGGCGAGATCCCCGATGCCCCAGCTCGAGCGCGACCTGAGCGCGTAGAGCTGTAGCGCCCACCCCCAGATGCCGGTGTCTGCAGGGCGACACTGCGCGGGAGTCACGATCAGACGAGTCGCGTGGCCGTCCCGATAGGTGACCTCGTGGTAGCCGAGCGGGACGTCTTTCGGCCATTCGTCCCCGACCGCGATCGAGCTCCCGTCCTCGAGCGTGAGCAAGGTCGCACCCGCGACGTCGGGGATCTCGCCGGCGCGGACGACATGAGCGCCCGGGGCGGGAGGCCCGACCGTGTCCGCGTCCATGACCGAGAGGATCTTGGCGACCGTGGCGAAAGGCGCGACGCGCGGCTCGTCCTTGTAGTTCCTGTAGGTCGTCTGGATCCCCCAGGCGCCGGGGTCGATGGGGTCGCGTCGGACGGTTGTCACGGATGTTCGAGGCTACCCCCGGCGGGACGGCGGCGGTTACGAGGTGACGTCTTGGAGCACGCGCAACAGCTCGTCTTGTTTGAACGGCTTCAACAGATATGCGGTCGAGCCTTGGTCCATCGCGCGCTTCATCGTGTCTCCGCTCGAGTGCGCGGACATCATCACGACCGGAACGTCGGGTTGATTGGACCGCACGTGGTCGAGCACGTCCCATCCCTGTATCCCGGGTAGCCGGATGTCGAGAAGGATCGCGTCGGGCGTCGTCTGGTCGAGAAGCTCGAGCGCTTGCTCGCCGGTCGACGCCTCGAGCAGTGAATAGCCCTCGTTCTCGAGCATGAAGCGCGCGGTGAAGCGGATGTCGGGCTCGTCGTCGACCAGCAGGACCGTCTTGCTCGCGTCACTCATGGACGCGGCAGCTTAATCGTGAACCGCGCGCCGCCGCCGTTACGGTCGTAGGAGATCTCGCCTCGCGACGCCTCGACGAGCATCTTCACTATCGCCAGGCCCAACCCGGAGCCGCCCACCTCGCCGGAGCCCTGCCCCCGCGCGAACGGATCGAACATGTGGGGGACCAGCTTCTCGTCCACCCCCGGCCCGTTGTCGGAGATGGACACGAGGACGCATTCGCCGTCCTCGGTCCCGTCGAGGACGATGGCGGGCCCGCCGTAGCGATACGCGTTGGTGAGGAGATTCGAGACCACCTGGTCGAAGCGCTGCGGGTCGGTGACGCCCACGAGGTCGTCCGGGATCTGGATGTCGACCGATACACCGTCCGGCGGCGGTGTCGCTTCGAGGATCTCGCGCGAGACGCGTGCGATGTGCACGGGCTCGGGCCGCAGCGCGATTGCTCCTTGCTGCAGCTTCGTGAGGTCGAGGAGGTTGTTGATCAACGACGTGAGCCGGTCGCCCGCGCGCACGACGACCTCGTAAGCCTCGTTGACCTGAGCCGGGCTCAACCGCTCGCGGTGGGTGGCGAGCATGTTCGTCAGCCCGAGCAACGTAGTCATCGGGGTCCGCAGCTCGTGCGCCGCGTTCGCGATGAATTGATCGCGCAAGGCCTCGCTCGCCTTGCGCTCGGTGATGTCCTGGACGGTGCCGATCATCTTGATGCTCTTGCCCGTCTCGTCCCGGAGAACCTTTCCACGCGCGAGCACGTGCACGACGTCGTCGTCGGGCCGAAGCAGCCGGAACTCGTACGAGAACGCCTCGCCCGTCTCTCGCGCGCGCTGCGAATGCGTCTGCACTCTGGCCATGTCGTCCGGGTGCACCAACGGGCCGACCGCATCGCGCGACGGGTCGAACGTCTCGCGCGTCACGCCGTAGATGCGGTACATCTCGTCGGACCACGTCAGCTCGTCGGCGACGAGATCCCATTCCCAGCTCCCGATGTGCGCGATCGCCTGGGCCTCGACGAGCTGCTGCTCGAGCCCGGCCTCTCGCTGGGACAACTCTATGCGGCCGAGCGTCAGATCCGTGAGCAAACCGAGGCTCTGCAACATCTCGGTTTCGTCCCGGCCGAAGAACGGAGTGAACGAGCTCGCCTGCACCGCGAGCCAGCCGGACTTCATGGGGACGCTGATCACGCCCCCGTCGGGGCCCGCGAGCTCGATGGGATCGGTGGATGCCGAGACCTTGGCGGCCACCGCGTGGGCCTCCTCGGTCGACAGTCCGTCGGATCCGATCACGTTACCGTCCGCGTCGAGGAGTACCGAGCCTCGTCCGCCGACGAGTTGCGTGACGTGCGGTAGCAACGCGACCGACACGTCCGACGGCTTCAGGGCCTCCATGAGCCCGAGCTCGGCGCTGCGGAATCGCTCCTCCTCGTCCTTGCGCCACCACGCGCGCACTGCGCCCGGAGGCGCGAAGCCCAACAGGAAGAGCGGGCCCGACGCGATGCCGAGCACGGATATGGCGAGCTGGATCGGATTCACCTCCTCGTCGGTGGGCGCGAACCCCGCGAGGATCAGCGCGATGGCGAGGCCGATGGAACCGAGGCTCATCGTCCGCATGCGCCGGCGCGCGACGCTCGGCTGGCCGCTCCCTCCGCGCCATAGACGCGCCGCGACGATGACCAGCAAAAAGACCCACTGACCGATCAACAAGAACAAGAACGCGTTGAAGACGGCCGTTCGAGGGTCACCCTCGTCGGGAAAACGCGGCAACAAGAGTGTCGCCACGATCACCGCGGTGGTGAGCGCGTTCGCCGCGATGAAGATCCAACGTATGGGCCGGCCGATCAGAGATCCCATGAACCTGTAGAGGAAGTACGGGAACAGCACGAGGAGGGCGATCTCGATCTTGACGATCCAGTCGACGGCCAGGCTGTCGGATTCCTCGGGGATGAACTCTCCCGTCAAGACCACCACGGCCAGCACCCCGAACGTCGCGGCGAGCCATGCGGTGGTCTCGGTGCGTCGCTTGATCCACTGGATCGTCGCGACAAGTCCGAGAAGCACGAACTCGACGAGCTGAATCGCTTGAAGGACGTCGAACGTCGTCTTCACAAGTGCATTCTCTCCCGAATCGGCCTAGCGCACCTTACGTAGATCGGCCCCCGCCACCAGGCGTTTTAGCCACGGGGCGAGCGGTTGGAATGTCGTTTTCGTGAGGGTTCGCGTGCCGCTCAGGGAAAGCGCGCGTCCTCCATTCGAACGCCGACGCGGTCTTCGTGCATGTCCTCGGTCCCGATGACGAGTCGAGTGCGCGTCGCCATGTAGATGACTTCGATGTTCTTGCCGAGCGAAGTCTGCGCCTCCACCGCGGCTTCGAGCGCGCCCGGCCGATCTTCTATCTCGACCGTCATGACCTCGCGGTCGGACGACACTTCGAAGCCTGCCTCCTCGATCGCCTTGCGAGCGGGACCGCTCTCCTCGACGAGGATGTGGACGTACACCCACCGCTCTCCCGGGCGAAGGTCGGCGCAGACCCCGTCGATGTTGATCCCCGCGGACGCGAGGGCCTTGAACAGAGCGATCCCCGCTCCCGGCCGGTTGGGCGCAACGATCCTCAGGTCTCGGGGCACCGTCTCCTCCTTCGCGCGAGCGAGTCGTGGGAGAGATCATGCAGCGCATCCCTCCCACGCTCAACTCCGCTTGCGGCCGGCTATCCCCCGGGCGTCTAGCGTCGTGTTGCGTCGGAGCGCTCTCGGTCCCGCAGGTCGACGGTCGAATCCGCCCTGTGCTCGTTGACCACCACGGTGTGGTCCGCGTAGGCGTCGTCGTAGGCGGCCTGCTCGAGCTTCGTGTGCCAGCGCGCGCCCATGCTTCCGCCGACGATCCCGCCGAGGAACATCGCAACCAGAGCAGCGACCCCGATCCCGATGCCCCAATCCACGACCGTGGAGTCCTCGAGCGGGAGACGGTTGTTCGAGAACGGAAGGTTCAGATTCGCGTCCGCCCCTAGAACTGCGACGAGCCCGACTACGCCTGCCGCGACGACCAGGGCAACGATGGGAACGAGCATGCCGTTGGCCACTCCGGCGCCGCGCGCCATTCGCCCGGCGGTGTAGCCGCCCCACAGGTAGGAGAGGAACTGCGCGACGACGAGAGCGGCCCCCGCCCCGATCCCCGCCTGGAACGCCTCGCCCTCGGTCACCGTCGCCTCCGTCGTCCCGAGCGCGGCCAGCACCCCGCCGACGATCGCCGACAGCAGGAACATCGCCCCGAACGCGACGACGACGCCGGTGATGACCGCGCCGCCCGCCACCCCACCGCGGGTCTCGCGCACCGGAGTCGTGTTGCGCCGAAAGATCCGTGCCATGACTGCCTCCTCTTGGTCATCTGCGTTTGCGGCTTCCTACCCGCGTGCTCGCCCTCCTAACCACGCTTCGTGGTTGATCGGGTGCGCTCTGTGTTCAGGTCTCCCGGCGCCCCGCTGAGGCCGGATAGTGGAGGGCCGAAATCCCGCCGACCGAGGAGGCCCGCGATGGAGCTGTCGCCTGACGCCCGTGCACTGATCGAGTCGAACGCGCTCGCCCATCTCGTCACGCTCGGAGCCGACGGACGGCCACATGTGTCGTGTGCGTGGGTGGGCCTGGAAGGCGGCGAGATCGTCATCGGCACGTTGAGCGACCAGAAGAAGCTCCGCAACATGCGCCGCGATCCGCGCGTGTCGCTGTCGATCGCGACCGATCGGATGAACGAATGGGGGCTGACGGAGTATCTCGTCGTGAACGGTCACGCGCGCGTCACGGATGGAGGCGCGCCCGAGCTGTTGCAGCGGCTTGCGCGCTCTTATCTCGGACCGGACGTAACATTTCCTGCGATGCCGAACCCGCCCGATGGGTTCGTGACGCGCATCTCGATCGAGAGCGTCGGTGGGATCGGGCCGTGGCATGGCGCGTGACGTCTTCGTGTCACAAGAAGCGCCGGTCGCAGGAATAGGACAAATCACGGCAAACCACAATAGAGAAGTGCCGTAGACCGAGAGGGGTCGTCTTGCTTCGTCGTTCATTGATCGCATTGCTGGCCGTCGGTTTGCTCGCGTTGCCGGGCACCGGCGCCGCTCGCACGTTGGCCGTCGAATCCGCACTGCCGCCGCTGACGATCGACGACCATCTGGTCGGACACCTTCACTATCCGGCGATCGAGCAGGCCGAGGAATTCGTCGCGTCGCAGGAAGGCGTTCGCAGGCCGCGCGTCAAGGCGAACGCGACCTGGGGGTACAAGGGTTGTAAGGCTCCTGGCCAGCTCGAGGTCGGTGCCGAGAAGAGCTTCTGGGTCTACAACTACGACCTCGGCCAGAACACCGAGATCACGGCGGTCCTCGCGGCCAAGACGCCGCACGGCTATCTGTGGGTGCAGAGGGAGTACTACGTGCCCGCCGACCAGGCCCTTCCGGACGCAGGCTTCGTGACGACTGCCGAGGCCGAGGACGCGCTCGCCGACTGGGAGAGCATCTACGACATCGACAGGGCGTACTTCGGCGAGGAGCCGAACTCGCAATCGCCCGCGAGCAACCTCGCGCCGGGGCTTCCCAAGGGTTGGCGTGACGCCGACTGCGACCCGCGCATATCGATCCTCAACTTCCCGATCGACACGCCCGTCGCGGGCATCCCGCCGAGCCCGGGCCTGTCCTACGTCGCCGGCTACTACTCGTCAGAGCACGAGTACCCGAACGGTGACGGTGAGGGACAGTCGCCGACGTCGAACCAAGCGGAGATGTTCTTCATGAACTCACAACAGCTCGACGTGGGGAGCGATCAGTACGCCGGCGTTATCGCGCACGAGTTCTATCACATGATCCAATTCTCGAACGATTTCAACGAAGCGACGTGGGTCAACGAAGGCATGGCGGACGTCGCGATCGAAGTCAACGGTTTCGCGGACGAGGTGCAAGGCCACATCGACGCGTTCCAGGACGAGCCCGACGACCACCTCCTCGACTGGGGCGGCGGTCTTGCCGACTACGGCGAGGCGTTCCTGTTCTTCCACTATCTCTTCACCCACTACGGCGCACCCGAGAACGAATCGACGGACAAGCTCGAGGCCTATGAGCTTGCGGAGCTCCTCACGCGTACCGCCCCCGACTCGACGAAGGGGATAAGCAAGGTACTGAAGGCGCGCCCGGGCTCGGTCACCAAGCAACTGCAGCCATATTTCCGTAAGGGCAATTTCACGAAGGTGTTCCGCGACTATCTCGTCGCGAACTATCTCGACAACTCGGACCTGTCGCAGGGTGAGTTCGGGTACGCGGCGCGTGACGTGCACGTCAAGTCCGACGGGGAACGCGCGACCGTTCCGGAGCCGGCGAATGCTCCGGCCGAGATCGAATCGACGGTGCACCCGTACGCCGGCGACTACTACGAGTTCGCCCCGAACACCGAGGGCACCCTGGCCGCCACCGTCGCCGATCCCGTCGCGGTGATCCCCGCGACCGAGGGACAGCCCGAGCCGTCGGGCGGCTACTTCGCGTGGTCCAACCGCGCCGACGAGATGCTCACGTATCTGCAGCGCAAGGCCGATCTGACGAAGGCCGCCGCGCCCCAGCTCTCGTGGAAGTACTGGTATCAGATCGAGGAGGACTGGGACTACGCCTACGTGCGCGTCAGCACGGACGGCGGGAAGACGTGGGACTTCCAGAACACCTCGGAGTGCGGGGGCCGCGCCACGAACCCGAACGGGAACAACCGAGCCATCACCGAGTCCGGCGGCATCACCGGCGACTCGATGGGATGGCAGGAGTGCACGCTCGACCTCGCCGCGTACGCGGGAAAGAAGGCGCTCGTCCGCTTCGAGTACGACACGGATCAGGCGACGACCGAGGCCGGTTACGTCGTGGACGACGTCCAGCTCGTCGACGGCGGCAAGAAGGTGTGGCCGCTCACCAACTTCGAGAAGAAGAAGACGCCATTCAAGTTCGGCGGCGACGGGATCATGAAGTGGTTCCGGATCAAGCCGCTCGCAAAGAACAAGCCGCTGCTACAGATCGTGCGGATCTCGGGAGACACCGTTCAGCGTCAGGTCCTGACTCGCAAGAAGTTCGAGAAGAGCGGCGACGGGCTCGCGCTCAAGGCGCCTGCACCCGTCTCGGGCGACCGAGCGATCGTGGTCTTCTCGGCAATCACGCCGATCGCGACCGACCCGTTCACCTACACCTACCAGCTGCAGTAAGGGTGGGCTACTAGCTCGCGGCGCGAGCGGGCGTCCGTACGACGATCGAGTCCAGCAGGTGTTGCGTCGCCGCGGCGATCTCGTCGACCGCGTGGTCGAACGCCGCTTCGTTGACCTTTGACGGCTTCCGATACCCACTGACCTTGCGCACGTATTGGAGGGCGGCGGCGCGCACCTCCTCCGGGCCCAATGGCTCGGATCCTTCTCGGAGCACCTTGATGCTTCTGCACATGGCGCGACCCTAACGCCCGATCCCCCTTTCGGGCACGGGCGTGACGCGGCTAGGTTGGGCCTCATGTCGTCGACCACCGCCGAAGCAGCTCGAGGCCCAACGCTCGTTGAGAACGCGCGCGCAACGTTCTGGGTGTTCGTCAGCCTCGCCGCAGGCACGGCCGGGCTCACGCTGCTCTATCTCGGCATGCGCTCGGTCATGGCGATCGGAGGAGCGTGCGCGGACGGCGGGCCGTTCGTGCCTGCGGTGCGCTGCCCTGAAGGCGTCCCGATGATGATCCTCGGCGGCGTCTGGGGAGGCATCATCTTCCTCGGGATCTACGCGTGGCAGACCATCAAGCACCACATCCCGAGCTTCCTTGCGTGGTCGTGGTCCGCGTTGTTCCTCTCGCTCGGCTGGAACTTCCTCGAGTTCGGTCTGGACCCTCCGTTCGGCGAGGGCCTCGCGTGGGGCTGGCTGGTCTGCGCGATCCTGTTCGGCTTGATGGGTGGGATACCTCTGGTCTTCGCGGTCAAGCCCGTGCTTCGTGGCTTCTTCGATCCCAAGCCCGAGCCGGAGCGCGTCAAGCCGCTCCGTCCGGGAGAGCTGAAGGCGCGCATCGCACAGGCCGCGCCCCGCTCGAAGGCGAAGAAGAAGAAGGCGGCCTCGGCGACAGCGCTCAAGACCGCGTGGCAGACCCTGCGCGAGATGGGGACGACGCCGACCACGACCGCCTCGAGCGCGTCGCCACCGGACTCGGGGACGGAGGCCGACGGCATGGTGGCCGCACTCGAACGATTGCAATACCTGCACAAGACGGGATCGTTGACCGACGCGGAGTTCGCCGCCGCCAAGGCGCGCATCATCGAGGACGAGTCGTGACGCATCAGCGCGCGCTCTACTGGCTCCTAGTGCAGCTGGCCGCGATCGCGGCGGGGATCGCCGGGGGCATGTGGCTGTTCGACGCGGTGACGACCTAGCCGGGGGACCCAAGCTCCGTAGTCTCGTCCGGCATCTGCACCTGCTCGAAGACCGTTTTCACGTCGGCCTTCGCGAAGAACCCGACGAGCTCGAGCTTTTCGTCGCCCTCGTTGACGACGTCGTGGGTGACGCCGGCGGGAACGTGCACGAGGTCGCCTGGGGCGATCGAACGCTCTTCCGCTTCGACGACGGCGCGGCCGCGGCCCGCGAGCAACAGGACGGTCTCGCTCGCGTCGTGCTCGTGCCGGCCGATGTGATGGCCGGGATCGATCTCGAAGTAGGTCACCGCGGCATCGGTGGCGCCGGTTCCGGAGTGCACGGGCCAGCCGCTGCGGTGTGAGACCGTGGGATCGTCGCGCGCCCAGTTGGGCTCGAGGTCGTCGCGGATCCGGCCGTCGATCATGCGTCTACGCCCCTCGCCGGACTCGTTCGAGGTAGTCGACCTGCTCCTGCTTTCGCATGATGATGTGTTCGAGGAGGTGCTCGAGCGCCTCCGAGCGCGCCTCCTGGCCCGTCTCCGGGATGATCTCGTGAAGCGCGTCGAGAGCCTCGTTCTCGTACCCGATGATCCTCGCCAGGCCCTGCTTCGAGAGCTTCACCGACGTGAAGGGCTCGACGTCGGTGGGAACGCTGCCGCCCAGCGCCACGGTCTTCTCGATCAACCGGCGCGCGTCGTCTAGCTCCAGCCGACCGAACTCTTCGAGTTTCACGCTGACCGCCTGGAACTCGACCCCCGTCGCGGCTCCGGCCGCCCAGGTGTAGACGGCGGCCGATCGGAACTGGAGCGGAACGGCCTTGTTCATCAGCTCTATGACCTTCTTGACCTTCATCCTCTCTTCGGCCACGTCGTTCCCCTTGATGGTCTATGTGTATGGAGGACGTGACCGTACCCAGTTGATCCGCTCCGTACCCACGCATCCACGCCGTCGAATCGCCGCCGACTAAGCTCGCGCCCGTGATCGACGTCCGTGCCGAGCGAGTGATCGAACGACCCGTCGACGAGGTCTTCGAGTTCATGGGGCGCCTCGAGGAGCTCCCCTCGTGGCTCGTCGGCTGCCGCCGCGCATGGTCGGTGTCGGGTGATCCGCAGTCGGCGGGAGCGCGCGTCGCCCACGAGGACGAGTTCATGGGCAAGCGCTTCGAGACGCAGTTCGACGTCGTCGAATGGGTGCCCAACGAGAAGATGGTGTTCGAGGCCATCTCCGGCCCGATGCGAGGACGAAGCGTCGAGACGTTCGAGCCCGACGGCGACGACGCGACCTTCGTCACCATCCACGTCACCGGCGACCTGAGCGGGCCGTTGAAGGCGGCGAGCTTCATCGCGCGCCGCGCCGCTCAGGCACAGCTCGAGGAGTCCCTGGACAACGTGAAGGACCTGCTCGAGGCGCGCGGCTAGACGACGGCGCGCTTCTGGTGTTATCTGACTAGAGTCGGATTAGAGAAGGTCGTTCCGACGGAGGCCGGCCGTGGCGGACGAGTTCACAAAGGGTGCCCCGAGTGGTGGCCGTAAGCGCCCCGGCGCGCGGCGATTCGATAGAGGGATCGTCAGTAGTCCCTTTCCCGAAGCGACCGCAACGCCGTGTCGGCCCCTGTGCTACCCGGCCTTGACCGTCTTGCTCCGCGCCTTCGCGCAGCCGGGCGTCCGGGGCACCAGCGCACGATAGGTCCGCACCCCCGGGCTCCGGCGTTCGAACGAGTACTTGCCGCGCGCGTTGGTGACCGGGCGGCCGATCACGCGGTAGCGCCGCTTGGCCTTCATTTGGATCTTCACCTGCTGGCTGGCGCGGCACTCCGACGAGCTGCTCACCCGGCCGTACAGACGCAGCGTCCCGGCGCTCGCCCCGCGGGCCGCGAACAGCGAGACCCTTCGCTCGTCGGGGTCGTTGCCCGGGCCGGGGCCCCCGGTCGGATCCGGCGATGG
Organism: Actinomycetota bacterium; assembly: GCA_036554505.1. Classification (GTDB taxonomy): domain Bacteria; phylum Actinomycetota; class CADDZG01; order CADDZG01; family WHSQ01; genus DATBND01. Next base: position 24,606 of record DATBND010000064.1, read on the forward strand.
AGATTCCGTGACGCCGCACGAGCCGATCGTCTCGAGCGGCTGCTGTTGCGGCTCGGGCGCCTGATCGACCCACCCGATGCTGCCGCTGACGTTGACCTCGCCCTCCGTGAAGAGGTCGTCGTTGGCATGGCACCCGTCGTCGCGCTCGTCGACCCACGCGGTGAACAACGTCGTGCCGCCTTCGTCGGCGTGCAGAGCGAAGCTGAACCTCCCGATGTCGCTCGTGCCTCCGCTCAATGACTCGATGTGCTTTCGATCCGGGGCTCCGAAGCGTGCGTGCTCGCCCTGGGTGTCGGGATTCGCGTTGGTGGGCGGCGTCCCGTCGCCCTGGCTCGAGCCCGTGCAGTCGTAGCCGTCCTCCTCACGATGGTCCCCTCGGTCGGGCGCCTGGTTCGAGGTCAGGACCGCGAACGTGTCGAACTTGAGCGCGTCGCTCGGCCCTTCCGCGTGCACGTCCATGTTGGCGCCGGCGATCTGCCGGCCGGCCTGGTCGGTCAGCGTCGTTACGACGTTGTCCGAGCAGTAGAGCCGTCCCGACGGGGTGTGCTTCGGTATGACCTGCTGTCCGCCGTCCATGTCGAGCACGGTGGGGACTTGCGCGTACGAGCTGAGCAGAGCCACCGCGTCACCCGATTGGTTGAAGCGGTTGTCGTAGTCGTTGGGAGAGTCGTTCGCGACCGCCGCAACGGCGGTGATCGCGGACTGCTCCGCAGCGGATCTGAGCGTGCACTTGAGGCCGTTGTCCGCGTTGCTGTTGTTCGGGCCGACGGATTCGGTCCCGCAGACCCTCCAGGTGGGAACGGTTCCGGGGGCCGAGGTCGTGTAGAACGCCCGCACGAAGACCATCTCGGGTGTGTTCGTGAAGAGCGCGTCGACGACGCCGGTCGGCTTCTTCGGCTCCGCCGGTCCCTGCGCGGGCAGCGCAACGGCAAGCGGCGCGAACGTACCGAACGTCCCGTCGGCCACCGGGTAAGCAAGGTCGATGTTCTCCTGGATGCGCATGATGGTCACGTCGACCTCCGCCGCGGCGACCGCCTCCTCTCCGACCACGATGTACGCGTTGATCGTCGCGGGCCCGTCGAGGAGCGTCGACGGCAGCGACCATTCCGCCTGCCACGTCCCGTTTACGACCTGGCGCGTGTTCGTGATCTCGAACTCGAGAGCGCCCTGGGTCACGGTGAAGAACACGTTGTACGTGGGCGGAGGGTCGGCGACCCACGCGGCGAGCCGGTAGGTGTCGTCGGCTTCGGAACAACAGCCCGGGCCCGTATCGGGCTTTCGGTTGGACACGATGATCCCGCGTTCCCCCGCCTCGGAGAAGCTGGAGGGATTGAGGAACGCGATGGACGGCCCCGCCAGAGGGCTTCCGAGTGACACCGCGGCGTCACCCAGTACGACGAGCGTCGTCAACATCAAGGCGAGCACGCTGAAAACAGCCGTGCCCCGGCGCGCATAGGCGTCGCGGCGATGCGGTGTCCGTGTCCGGGTTTCCACTTCGGGACCTCCATCTCGTTCATCCCACAGGTGTGGGTGTAAAGGGATAAACGAGAGCACCTGCTTCCGGTAACGGAGTGACGCGAGATTGTCGGAAACGCGACGCGCTCCGAGCGTCGCGGTGACAGTCGGTCCGTGAATTGGGTTGTTACCAGGGCCCACGAACTGAGTACTAGTAATACGTAATGACCTGGGGGAAGGATAAGGGTCCGCGCGCGCGCGGATCTTTCGAGCAGGAATGGCCCGAGCTCGCTCGAGGCCTGGACAAGACGTTGCGCGCCCGTCACGTGACACGTGTCCGGCGCGAAGACATCATCCAGGAGACGGCGCTCCGTCTCTTCATCCGATGGTCCGAGCTCGACACCGAGCGGCCGGTGTGGCCGTTCGCGGTGACCATCGCGATGAACCTCCTCAAGGACGAGCAACGGATGCAGGCCCGGCGCAACGCATCGGCGCCGCCCACGGACGAACCCATCGGTCGCGGCGTCGAGGAGGAGGCCCTCGCTCGCCTCGAGCTCACGAACGTCCAGATCGCCCTTCAAAAGCTCACGCCCGCGCAGCGGTCCGTCTTGCTCGCCGAGATCGGCGCGGCTCCGTACGACGAGCGTGGTCGCGATGCGCTGAAGATGCTCCGGTTGCGGGCGCGACGCACACTCCGGAACGTGCTCGGGCGAGCGTCGGTCTTGTTGCCTATCGGCTCGCAGGCGCGCGTGCGTCGCATCGTCAATTCGCTGGGCGTCGCGTCGCAGCGCACGACGGCCATCGAGCAGGCGCAAGGACTCGCGCTTTCCACGCTCGGCGTCGCGGGCGCCTTCACTATCGCGGGGGCCGCGCTGGGCCTCGTCCCGCTCGGGCCCTCCGCGGAATCCCAGCCCGTGTTCCCATCCCGGATTGCGGCGATGGCGTCCACTCGCGCCGCGGCCGTCGCGCGCGGCGATCTCGAAGGATCCCGCGAGGGCCCTGCCGCGCGATCGCCGAGCGGGGCCGTGCTGCAAGAACGCACGGGCAGGTCACACACGCTGGCGCGCTCCGATCGGTCGGATGCTCCAGCGGACGCGCAGCTGGACGCCGGAGGGACGGGGATCGACGAGGACCCATCGCTCGAATCCGAGAGCTATCGCGTCTCGATAGTCGCCCGGGCCGCGGCCGCAGGACGGGCGGCGGTGCTGGCCTACGAAGTCGAGCAGGACAACCCGATGTGCGGCTCACCCGCCGATCCACGCGACCGTCCCTGCCTCCGCCCGAGCAAGCCGAGGGTGAGATCGAGGACGAATCTCCTCGGTCAGGGGCTCCCCGCCCCCGGCTCGCGCCACTGACCCTTCCCGGCATCGTTACCTCGGGGCCCTCCGGACGTACGTAACAGGCATGGAGCAAGAACGCGACCTCACCGACCCCGCCGAGGCCGACCTCACCGATGCCGCCGAGACCTGGTTGCTGATCGAGTCCGACGACGTCCCCGAGCAGTGGAGCCACCGGTCCATGCGGATCACGGTGATCCGGCTCGCTGCCGACGAGGCCAGGCGCGTCCTGTCCAACGACCACGCGGGGCCGCTCATCGGTCCGGACCACGAGGAGCTCGCCCACCTCGTGGCCAGCGGCTTGAGCGTGTCGCAGATGTCCCAACAGCTCCACCTCACGTCGCGCTCGGTCTATCGCCGGCTTGCCCGCCTGCGGAGCGTGTTCGGGGTCGCGACCCTCAGTGAGCTCTCCGCGAAGCTCAACCGTCTCGGCTACTGACGTCCCGGCGGCCTTTGGAGGTCGGCGGGTCGGGTAGACATGGCGGGTGGCTCTCACCGATATCGACCTGTCCGCTGCCTATAAGGAGACGCGCGAGCGGATCGTCGCGCTCGTGTCGGCCCCAGGCGTCGATCTCGGTGCCCCCGTCCCGGCCACGCCGGAGTGGACGATCAAGGACGTCGTCGGTCATCTTGCCGGAGTGTGCGCCGACATCCTCGACGGCAACCTCGACGGGGTGACGACGCCCCCGTGGACGGCGGTCCAAGTGGAGAAGCGGAAGGAAGCGTCGCTCGAGGAGGTCGTCGAGGAATGGGCCGAGGCGTCCGCCAAGGTCGAGCCGATCATCCCGGCCTTTCCGGGACGCTCCGGCCCGCAATTCGTCGGCGACGTCGTGACCCACGAGCATGACCTGCGCGCGGCTCTCGGCGAGCCCGGAGCGCGCGACTCGGCCGCGGTGCGCATCGGCGTGGAGTTCATGGTCGGGTCGTGGCTGCACCACGGCGTGAAGCCGACCGGGCTCGCGCTACTCGTCGACTCCGGCGAACGTCGGTGGGGTACAGGCGAGGAAGAGCCCGCGACCTCGTTGCGCGCCGAGCCGTTCGAGTTGTTGCGCTTGGCAACCGGCCGCCGAAGCGTCGAGCAAGTGAGGCGGCTCGACTGGACGGGCGACCCCGAGCCATTCCTCCCGACGCTCACGTGGGGGCCGTTCCAACCTTCGGCGACGGACCTCCCCGAATAGCGCGCGTCCAGTAGCCGCGACCGACCGCGTTCGCCTCGCCGCAGGGACGCCCCGAGGGCATCGCTCTATCCTTGATCGCGATGGCTGTCTGCACGGCCTGCGGCGAGGCGAATCCGGCGCACGCGCGCTTCTGCGGGGCGTGCGGTCAGCCGCTCGGTGCCACGTGCCCCGAATGTGGGGCCTCTGTGCAAACGGGATCGAAGTTCTGCGTCGCGTGCGGAGCTCGACTCGAGC